>CAJMMY010000008.1 GCA_905214605.1 uncultured bacterium
ACCCGGGAGGAGATTTTTGACAACCCTCGGCACCCGTATACAAAAAAGCTGTTGGCAGCGGCGGAATAAAACCAGTAATTTGGTGGAAAATTGGGAGCTGTTCTCGGATTTTGAGAACGGCTCCTTTTTGCATTCTCCCCGGAATTTGCGAACGGAAAGAGAAATAATCAAAAAACTGACAATATCTGAGAAAATCCTACGCGCTATTCGTGTTGTTCTTGCATTTACACCTTTAGTGTTATATAGTGAACACACGGTATGTTGCGTGACAAGATGTGTCATGCTTTGCAAGGTGAAAGCTTGCAATCTGGGAGGAAGAGGAATTTTTTATATGAGCGTATCTATGAAACAGTCCATGTTGGACAAGATTGCGGACCGTACGCTGCGCATCGGCGTGGTCGGTCTGGGTTATGTGGGTCTGCCTCTGGCTGTGGAGAAGGCAAAAGCCGGATTCCCCGTCATTGGCTTTGATGTGCAGCAGCAGAAAGTGGATATGGTAAACGCCGGCCACAACTACATCGGCGATGTTGTAGATTCGGAATTGACGGAACTGGTCAACAGCGGAAAGCTGACCGCCACTTCTGACTATAGCTTTATCAAAGATGTGAATTTTGTGGCCATCTGTGTGCCTACCCCCTTGGACGACCATCAGCAGCCGGACATCAGCTATGTGCGGGATTCCGCCATTGCTGTGGCAGAGCATCTCCATGCCGGTACCGCTGTGGTTCTGGAATCCACTACGTACCCCGGCACCACGGAGGAACTGCTGAAGCCCATTTTGGAGCAGGGTTCCGGTCTGAAATGCGGCGAGGATTTTTATCTGGGATTCTCTCCCGAGCGTGTGGACCCGGGCAACCTGATTTATAAGACCAAGAACACCCCCAAGGTGGTGGGCGCCATCGGCAAGGATGCAACGGAAGTGATGGCCGCGCTGTACGAGGTGGTTCTGGACGGCGAAGTGTTCCAGGTTTCCTCTCCGGCTGTGGCTGAGATGGAAAAGATTCTGGAGAATACTTACCGGAATATCAACATCGGTCTGGTGAACGAGCTGGCCATTTTGTGCGACAAAATGGGCATCGACATCTGGGAAGTGATTGAGGCTGCCAAAACGAAACCCTTCGGTTTCCAGGCGTTCTACCCCGGTCCCGGTCTGGGCGGTCACTGCATTCCGCTGGACCCCTATTATCTGAGCTGGAAGGCCAGAGAGTATGAGTTCCATACCTCGATGATTGAGTCCTCCATGATGATTAACGACCGGATGCCGGAATACTGCGTGGAGCGGGCGGCCCGGATTCTGAACAGAAAGAAAAAAGCTCTGAACGGCGCTAAGGTGCTGCTGCTGGGCGTTTCCTATAAGCAGGATATTGACGATTATCGGGAAAGCCCTGCCCTGCGGGTAATGGAGCATTTCCAGATGACCGGCGCGCAGGTGGATTACTATGACCCTTGGGTGCCCGAATGCCCCTACAAGGGAAAGGTGTATCACTCCATTCCCGCACTGACGGCAGAGGTTGTGGAGAGCTATGACCTGGTGATGGTCACTACGGCGCACTCCAATGTGGATTACAAGCTGGTGCAGGCACATGCACAGGACGTGTTCGATACCAAAAACGTGATGAAGGATATCACGCCCCGGACGAATATCGAAGTGCTCTGAGCAGAGGGCTGCGCCGGTGAAAATACTGTTTATCACCCGACTGTACCCCAGCGACATGTATGACAATCAGCAGACCAGCATGGGATTGTATCTCTGCCGGGAATGGGCCCGCGCCGGACATGAAGTGCGGGTGATTCACCAGGATATGCGCTATTGCAAGCGCTGGTCGGAGCAGGAGCGGGCACTGCCGGATACCCGGCGGTTTACACTGGACGATGTGCCGGTGTCTTATATCAAATTGAATCGGCCGCTGCCAAAATATCGGTGGCTGCCGAAAAGTGAGGCAAAAAAAGCAGCGCGGTTTATTCTGAAGGAAACCGCCGGTTTCCAACCGGACGTGGTGTACGCTTTCTTCTGCTATGACCAGTGGAAGGTGATTCAGATGCTGCGGCCTTATTTTGACTGTCCCATCGTGCCGATTTTCCACAATTGCGATGTGAAATTCAGCAAGCAGCAGGTGGGACGGATTCTGGACGCATCTCCCGTTTCCGGCGGTGTGTCCCCGAAAATTCTCCGGAAAATGCACAGCATTCGGCCGGACGCCAAAACATTCCAATGTTACGGCGGCGCGCCCAATGACGCGGGGCAGTACCGGAAGGACAAGCAGAATGACGTGTTTACCGTGGTGTATGCGGGAATGCTCATTCCGCTGAAAAATGTGGACGTGACCCTGCGGGCATTGGCTCAGCTGCGTCCGCAGCGGGCGTTTCGGTTTGAAATTTACGGCGACGGGGAGGAAGAATCCAACCTGCGCGCCTTGACGGAGGAGCTGGGTTTGACGGAATGTGTCACGTTCCACGGCAGGGTTCCCCGGGAAACGGTCTTGGCTGCTATGGGGCAGGCGGACTGCTTTGCTATGGCCTCCAGTCCGGAGACCTTTGGCTTGACTTATTTGGAAGCTATGGGCTGCGGTGATTACGTCATCGGCAGCCGTGGTGAGGGTATTGACGGCGTTCTGGTAGATGGAGAGAACGGAACGCTGGTAACGCCGGGCAGTGTGGAAGAGCTGGCCGCGGCGTTGGATTTGTATTTTACAGATCCGGAGCACGTGAAGGAGATGCAGCAGCGGGGGTTGGAGACCGCTGCGTCGCTGACCGAGGAGAAGGTGGCGGCGCAAATGCTGCAGGATTCGTTCACGGAATAAGCCTCAATTGATTACTGTGGAAGGAACAGGGAGAGTATTGATGAGACTTTTAATCGTATCCCCGTATTTCGCGCCCTCTTCGCTGGTGGGCGCGCAGCGGATGACCAGTCTGGCCAAGTATCTGGCGGATTTGGGCAATGAGGTGCACGTGATTGCACTGACGGCAGAAACCATGCAGCGGACCACCGGCAATTCCTGCCGGTCCACGCCTCCGGCGAATGTGACTGTGCATCAGTTCGACCTGCCGGAAGAGGTGCCCAATATTTTCAAAAACGAGCTGAACCGTGCAGCGGCCTTTGATAAGGTGTTTGAGAGCATTTTGGAGCAGTATACCTTTGACGGTCTTCTGGTGACTTTGGGGCCGTTCTATACGCTGTATTCTCTGAAGAAATTCGTGAAGAAATACAACCTGCCGTACATTCTGGACTTCCGGGATCTGGGCAGCGTGGAGCGCATGAAGAACGATACTCTGGCCAACTATATCCGGACCCATCTGACGGAGCTGTATGCCCACCGGGTGGAAAACGGTGCGGTGAAGGGCGCCGATTACGTGACCGTGGTTTGCCCCGGCGACGTGGACCGTATGAAAAAGGCTTATCGGATTCCCGATGACAAAATCAGCTGCATTTTCAACGGCTACGATGAAGAGCGTCTCAAGGGCGTGAACTGCAAGCCTGCCCCCAGCGCCGATAATGTGTTCAAAATCGGCGTGTTCGGCAAGTTTATGATTTATAACCCGGAAAAAGGCCCCTTGATTCTGAAGGCGGTGGACCGTCTGCGGAAAGAGGGCATCAATGCCCAAATCGTCCATGTGGGCGTAGGTCGGGACGATGTTCTGGAAACCATTCGTCAGCTGGGCGTTGACCCGGCATGCTATGACGGTCGGGGCATTCTGGACTACAAGGACGGCGTATCCGTAATGGCAGGCTGCAATATGTTTGCCATGGATTACGTACATCCCACCGGTCTGGGCACCAAGATTTTTGACTATATCAACCTGAACAAGCCCGTTTTGGCGGTTGCACCCCAGGATATCAATTTCTCCCAGTTCGTCTCTCAGTTTGAAAACTGCTTTGTTGTGGACGACGAGGAGCAGATTTATCAGACGATGCGGAAAATCGCCATGGAGCGGATTCAGACCCTTGACAGTAAGATGAATGCAGACGCATTCTCCCGGAAACACCAGAATAAGCGGTTCGTGGACCTGCTGCAGGCCTACATGGCAGACAGCCGGACGGCATAACCGGGAGGTGCGCGGAATGAAAATTTTGACCATTGTCGGAGCCAGACCCCAGTTCATTAAAGCGGCGTCTGGCTCCCGCGCGTTGCGGAAACAGCATCAGGAAATTCTGGTGCATACCGGACAGCACCACGATGAAAATATGTCCGAGGTGTTCTTCCGGGAGATGGAAATTCCCACGCCGGATTATAATCTGGGCATTGCCGGCGGCAGTCACGGAGAGATGACCGGCCGGATGCTCATTGAAATTGAAAAGGTTCTGCAGAAAGAAGTGCCGGACGCCGTGCTGCTGTACGGCGATACCAACTCCACGTTGGCCGGGGCTTTGGCTGCGGTGAAGCTGCATATTCCGGTGATTCACGTGGAGGCGGGCAACCGTCTGGGTACGTTGGACAATCCGGAGGAGGTCAACCGCATTTGCACGGACCATTGCTCCACGCTGCTGCTGTGCGCCACGGAAGACGCCCGGCAGAAACTGGAAAAGGAAAATCTGGGAGACCGGGCCCATGTCATCGGCAACGTGATGTATGACTCGTTCCTGCATTTTGCCGGACGGCCTTGGACCAATCCCCATATCATCGGCTTGGACGGCAAGCCCGTGACCGTGCCGGAGGAGTTCTATTACATGACCTGCCATCGGCAGGAGAACACCAATACGGACGAGCCGCTGACGGAAATTCTGGCGGCAATGAACAGTCTGGACGCGCCCACCATTTACGCGGTGCACCCCCGGAATCATCAGCGGGCCATGCGTGTGGCGGCGGAAAATGGATTCCGGAACGTGATTTTGACGGAGCCGGTGCAGTATTCCGATTCCGTGCAGCTGGTGAGCCGGGCAAAGAAAGTGGTCACGGACTCCGGCGGATTGCAGTGCGAGGCATTCTATGCCGGTGTGCAGTGCGTTCTGGTGATGGACTATGTGGTCTGGCCGGAAACGATGGTGGACAACCGGAATCAGCTGGCAAAGCCGGACCGGAAAGATATTCTGGAAAAACTCAGCCGGGAACAGCATGTGGACCCCAGCTATCAGCCCTTCGGAGACGGCCATGCCGCGGAGAAAATGACGGAGCTGATTACCAAAACCTTTGGAAACTAACGAGGAAGAGAGTATGACTTACGCAATTATTGGCTGCGGCGCGATTTCCAAAAATCACATTGCGGCAGCATTGAATACGGGACTGGAAATCGTAGCCCTGTGCGATATTGTGGATACCGGTATGCCGGCGCTGCTGGAGCAGATGCCGGAAGAAGTCCGGAAAAACGTGAAAACCTACGCCGATTACAAGGTGATGCTCAACGAGCTGCACCCGGATTTGGTGGCCATTGCCACCGGCAGCGGCGTAAAAACCATGATTGCGCTGGACTGCATTGCAGCCGGTGCCAACGTGATGATTGAAAAGCCCATTGCCTTGTCTTTGCAGGCAGCGGACAGCATCATTGCCGCGGCGAAGGAAAAGGGTGTGCAGGTGTGCGTGTGCCACCAGAACCGTCTGAATCCCGCCGTGCAGGCCATTCATCGAGCTGCGGAGGAGGGACGTTTCGGCCGGATGCTCCATGGCAGCGCCCGGATTCTCTGGAACCGGAACAAGGCATATTATGACGCGGCAAAATGGCGGGGCACTTGGAAGTCCGACGGCGGTACGCTGATGAACCAGTGCATTCACAGCATTGACATTCTCCGCTGGCTCATGGGCGGCGAGGTGGAGCAGGTATTTGCTTACACCGACCGGCAGGTGCATGATTATATTGAGGCTGAGGACATCGGCGTGGCTGTTGTGAAATTCAAGGGCGGCGCTTATGCCACCATTGAGGGCACGGTGAATGTGTATCCCAGAAATCTGGAAGAAAGCCTGACGCTGTTGGGCGAAACCGGTACCGTGCAGGCGGGTGGCAAATCCCTGAACGTGATTGAAACCTGGAACTTTGCGGACAAGGACGACAGCGCTGCTGTGCGGGAAACCTTTGGAGAAAATCCCCCGGCGGTTCCCGGCTTGGGTCATACCCGGATTTACGAGGATATGGTGGATGCGATCCGGAATCATCGGGCACCCTGCGTTTCCGCAGAGGAGGGGCGGAAAGCCATTGAGCTGATTCTGGGCATTTATCAGTCCGCCGCCACCGGAAAACCGGTGAACTTCCCCTTGACGGAAGGCTCCACACTGGATTATGTAGGACGGTTTGAATCATGAGTTATTTCGTGCATGAAAGCAGCTATGTGGACGACGGTGTGGAAATCGGCGAGGGCACCAAAATCTGGCATTTCTGCCACGTTCAGTCCGGTGCAAAAATCGGCGAAAACTGCTCCTTTGGGCAGAATGTGAATATCTCCAACCACGTGACTGTGGGCAATCGGGTGAAAATCCAGAACAACGTGTCCGTGTACGAGGGCGTTACGTTGGAAGACGGCGTGTTCTGCGGGCCAAGCTGCGTGTTTACCAATGATCTGACCCCCCGGGCGCGCTACCCCAAGGGCAGCGCGGGATATAAGCCTACGCTGGTGAAAGAGGGTGCCTCCATCGGCGCAAACGCAACGGTGGTGTGCGGACACACCATCGGCAGAAACGCGCTGATTGGCGCAGGTGCTGTGGTCACCGGGAATGTGCCGGACCATGCGTTGATGCTGGGCGTTCCCGCCCGGCAATGCGGTTGGGTGTGCGAATGCGGGGAGCGGCTGCCGGACAGTTTGGTTTGCCCCTGCTGCGGCCGGAAGTATCGTCCGGGCAAGGACGGTTTGGAGGAAACATGAGCAAGCGGAAACAATACGGCGGAATTCTGGCGGTCCTGTTTGTGATTGCCGTGGCCATCGGCGCTGTGGGCGCCGCCCGGGAAAACGGAATCATTATGGTGATTTCTGTGGCGATTCTGGGTCTGGGTGCGGCGATTCTGAATGCCAAATACCGCTTGGAAATTTACCGGGAAATCGGAGAAAAAAGTCCCGGCAGCTATGAACGAATTTTGACCGAGGGCGAGGAGCCGGCGGAAGGCCGTCCTCCGTATCCCCCGGAGATTCGGGCGTTGCTCCGGAAACAGCGGCGGTTTCAGTTGTTGTCAACTTGGCTGCCCATTGGGGAAATTGCAATTGTATGCGTGTTTGGCATACTGTTGCGGAATCTGTGAGGAAACATTCAGTGGAATTTCGTGATTTGAAAGCCCAGTATCGGGCATTGCAGCCGGAAATGGACCGGGCAATTCTGGAAACGGTGGCCGGCGCAGGATTCATCGGCGGAGCGCGGGTCAAAGCATTGGAAGAACGTCTGGCGGCGTATGTGGGCGTGAAACATTGCATCACCTGCGGCAACGGCACCGACGCGCTGCAGCTGATGCTGATGGCATGGGGCATCGGCCCCGGGGACGCAGTATTTGTCCCGGACTTTACCTTTTTTGCCTCCGGCGAGGCTGTCTCCTTTGTGGGGGGCACCCCGGTGTTTTATGACGTCTGCCCGGACACGTTCAACGGCTCGGCAGAAAGTCTGGAGCAGGCAATTACCGCTGTGGAGGCAGAAGGAAAGCTGAAACCGAAGGCAGTGATTGCCGTGGATTTGTATGGTCTGCCGGCGGATTATCCCGCCATCGAGGCGGTGGCAAAGCGCCACGGTCTGAAGGTGTTGGAAGACGCGGCGCAGGGATTCGGCAGCAAAATCGGCAGCAAACGTGCCGGTTCTTTCGGAGACGGTGCGGCAACTTCGTTCTTCCCGGCAAAGCCTTTGGGCTGCTACGGTGACGGCGGCGCTGTGTTTATGAATGATGATGAAACCGCTGCGCTGGTGCGCTCTTTGTGCGTACACGGCAAAGGCAGCGACAAGTATGACAACGTGCGCATCGGTATGAACTCCCGTTTGGACGCGGTTCAGGCGGCGGTTCTGGACGTTAAGCTCACGGCATTTGAGCAGCGGGAGCTGGAAGACGTGAACACTGCGGCCCGGCGCTATGACAGCGCATTGTCCGGTTTGGTCACGCCGGTGGTTCCGGAAAATTATCTGTCCAGCTGGGCGCAGTATACCCTGCGTCTGGAAAATCGGCAGCAGCGGGACGGCTTGCAGGCGGCGCTGAAAGTCCGGGGCATTCCCAGCATGGTGTACTACCCCAAACCCATGCATTGCCAGACGGCATTTGCCCATGTGAAGCAGTATGTGCCCTGCCCCAACACGGAGCAGCTGTGCGATACGGTGCTGTCTCTGCCCATGCACCCCTACTTGACGGCGGAAGCTGTTGCACAGGTGGCGCAGGCTGTGCGGGAAGAATTGAATCATCTGTAAATCTATTCAGAAGATGCGGCAGCTGCTGCATCTTCTGTTTTTATCCCTTGCGGGAAAATCGTTTTTTGTTTACCCGGCGGGGCAGATGTGTTATGATGAGAAAAGAGAGACAGAGCACTATTTACGAAAGCGAATTTTAGGAGGGTAAGTCAATGAAATATGAAATTCTGGGCGATAATATGCCCGTTGTGGTTTGTAATCTGGAAAACGGAGAGTCCATGCAGACTGAGCGGGGCTCCATGGCGTGGATGAGCCCCAATATGGAAATGAGCACCAATGCCGGCGGCGGTCTGGGCCGAGCCCTCGGACGCATGTTCTCCGGTGAGTCCATTTTTCAGAACACTTACACCGCGAAAGGCGGCCCCGGCATGATTGCCTTTGCGTCTTGCTTTATGGGCTCCATTCGTGCGGTGGAGATTACACCGGACCACCCGGTGATTGTGCAGAAACACGGATTCCTGGCCTCGGAGCGGGGTGTGGAGCTGTCCACATTCTTCCAGAAACGAATGAGCTCCGGCTTGTTCGGCGGCGAGGGATTCATTATGCAAAAGCTTTCCGGACGGGGCACGGCGTTTCTGGAAATCGACGGCTACGCGGTGGAGTATGTTCTGGAGCCGGGGCAGAAAATCGTGGTGGATACCGGCAGTCTGGCAATGATAGACGCAAGCTGCAAGCTGGAGGTGCAGAGCGTCAAGGGCGTGAAAAATGTGCTGTTCGGCGGCGAGGGTCTGTTCAATACCGTGGTGACCGGACCGGGTCGGGTGGTTTTGCAGACCATGCCCATCAGCGGCGTGGCATCGGCGCTGATTCCCTATCTGCCCACCAATAACAGCAGCAACTGATTTCCCGATGCCGGGCGCGCTTGGAGCGGATTTCAGACAATCGTATATTTACACCATAGGAGGAACACAAAAATGGAATACAAACGCTTTGGGGATACGATTTTCGCCCGTCTGGACCGGGGCGAGGAGATTCTGGAGCAGCTGAAAATTCTGGCATTGCAGGAAAACATCAAACTGGCCAGCGTCCGGGGCTTGGGCGCGGTGGACGAATTCACCGTGGGCGTATTCAAAACTGACCGGAAACAGTATGACGCCAATTCTTTCACCGGCTATTTTGAAATCGTCTCCCTCACCGGTACCATTACCACCATGGACGGGGAATACTATGCCCATCTGCACATGAGCGCCGGCAACGAAAAAGGCGAGGTGTTCGGCGGACACCTGAATCGGGCGATGATCAGTGCCACCTGCGAGCTGGTGATTCAGGTGGTGGACGGCACTGTGGAGCGCCGCTTTGACCCGGAAATCGGTCTGAACGTGTTCAAATTCTAAATGTGACAAATCCGGGTCCGTTTCAGAACCACGGATTCGTGGAAATGCATGATTTATGCGCGAAAGTTGCAGAATTCAGAACGAGTTTCAGCTTACATTTAAGAAATATCTGCGAATGACGGACAAAATTGGAAAAAATTCCGTTAATATGCACACTTACGAAAAACATTTTACACAATGACGAAATGCAACCTGCAAACTTGCAAATTGTTTGGGCGAAGTCACGATTGACTTTTGCATACCGCCAGACTAAAATATGCCCATAACACGGCAGAGAGGCCGGAACACAAAGGAGTGTGTTCCGGTCTCTTTTGTTATTTAGGAGGAAAAGAAATGGATATGTCTGTGTGGTACTTGGTAGGCGCCGTATTGGTGTTCTTCATGCAGGGTGGGTTCGCCATGGTGGAAACCGGCTTTACCCGTGCAAAAAATGCCGGCAACATCATCATGAAGAACCTGATGGATTTTTGTATCGGCACTGTGGTGTTCATGCTGCTGGGCTACGGCATTATGAACAGCGAAAATTACTTCTTTGGTTTGATTGGTAAACCGGAATATCAGTTGTTCACCGACTACTATGGATTTGACTGGTCGAACTTCTTCTTCCAGCTGGTGTTCTGTGCAACGGCAGCTACCATCGTTTCCGGTTCTATGGCAGAACGTACCAACTTCCTGGCTTACTGCATTTACTCCGGCGTCATCAGCGCTGTGGTGTATCCCATTGAAGCCGGTTGGGCATGGAACGGTCAGGGCTGGTTGGCCGGTTTGGGATTCGTGGATTTCGCCGGCTCCGCTGTGATTCACATGGTGGGCGGCACCACCGCTCTCATCGGCGCCATTCTGGTAGGTCCCCGGATTGGTAAGTACACGAAAGACGAAGACGGCAAGATTACCGCTCACGCAATTCCCGGTCACTCCGTGACTCTGGGCGCACTGGGTTGTTTCATTCTCTGGTTCTGCTGGTACGGTTTCAACGGCGCTGCTGCAACCGACGCTGCTCAGATGGCGCAGATTCTGGGCAACACCACCATTGCTCCCGCAGTGGCAACGGTGACCTGCATGATTTTCACTTGGGTGAAAAACGGCAAGCCGGACGTGTCCATGTGCCTGAACGCATCTCTGGCAGGCTTGGTAGCTATTACCGCTCCCTGCGCAACGGTAGACGCTCTGGGCGCCATCGTCATCGGCATTGTGGCCGGTATCTTGGTAGACGTAGTGGTTGAGGTTGTGGACCTGAAGTTCCACATTGATGACCCGGTAGGCGCTGTGGCGGTTCACGGTGCAAACGGTCTTTGGGGCACTGTGGCAGAAGGATTGTTCAATACGGAAAGCGGTCTGTTTTACGGCGGCGGTTTCTCCCATCTGGGTGTGCAGCTGCTGGGCATCGTAGCCATCGTGGCTTACACCGTTGTGGTGATGACAATTGTGTTCAAGGTGATTGACAAACTGGTGGGCCTGAGAGTTCCTGCAGAAGTGGAAATCGAAGGTCTGGATATTGCAGAGCACGGCTTGGCCAGTGCTTACGCAGATTTCGTTTCCTGCGCTCCCATGCTGGGTCTGGAATCCTCCGGTCCCGTGGAGGTCAAGGATTTGCGGAACTTCCCCCTGGAAAAGGGCGGCGAGTCCGGTCAACGGAAATATACCAAGGTCAGCATCGTTTGCAGCGAGGACCGGTTCGGTACCCTGCGGGATACCATGGCAGCCATCGGCGTGACCGGCATGACCGTCACCAGTGTGATGGGCTGCGGGACACAGAAAGGCAAAATCGGACAGTATCGCGGTGTTGAAATGAGTATGAACCTGCTGCCGAAGATTCAGGTGGACATTGTGGTTTCCACGGTTCCCCCGGAATTGGTAGTTGCGGCAGCGCGGGAGGCACTGTATACCGGCAACGTAGGCGACGGCAAGATTTTCGTCTACACCGTGGACGATGTGGTGCGTATCCGCACCGGGGAATCCGGTGTTGCGGCACTGCAGGTCGGCGAATAATTTCTTTACCAACTCTCTTAATTGTTCCCCTCTATTTTCTCACACAGACGCGTCTGCATTGTAAGGTGCAGGCGTGTCTGGCGTTTCGGGGAAAGATACTATTACATATAGAATCAGTAGAATCAGAAATGCAAAAAGGACGCTGCGTTGCGCAGCGCCCTTTTGCATTCGTTTTTCAGTTCAGCCCACAGCAGCGGGGTAGAGCAGTCGGCACAGCTTTTTGCCGGTTTCCGTACGGAACACCATCTGATATGCCTTCCGCTGACTTGCGGGAGGAATCCGGTCCTCGTAGAGATTGACCAACATATCGGCCTCCAGCAGAATCTGGTAATCCGGTCCGTCCACCAAATCATAGGTATGGTGATGTGCAACCAGATAGGAAACCCGTTTGATAACGTTTTCCGGGAGTTCCAGTTCTTCCAGCATAGCCTCAGCCTCGCCGGGTCCAATCATTTCCTGATACTTGGCAGATGCGGAACCGTAGTTTTCCACCGCCAGATGAATTCCGATGTCGTGGACAATAGCAGCCAGCTCCAAAATCTCCTGGGTGTCTTTATCCAGACCTTCCTGCCGACCGATGTAGGCGGCAAATGCGTGTACCTTGATGAAATGGTGAATCCGCATCGGGTCGCCGCTGTCATACTCAATCATTGCCTGCAAAACCCGGTTAATCGAATGTTTCATAATGTTTCACCTCAACCAATCAACTTCCTGATTCAATGGTACATCATGAATTGGAATCCGTCAACCAACGTTAATTTCGTGTCAGAGTACGGCTTGTTTTCCGGGGAAATGCCTGCTATAATCGAGAAAAACAAAGAAAAGGAGAACAGCGGTGGAACAGAGCTATTTTGCACGGGAAATCGAGCAGATTCGGGAAAAATCGGCGCAGCTGTACGAAGAATCAGGCAGAACGGTGGTCATTGCCATTGACGGAATGGCCGCCTCCGGAAAAACGACGTTGGCGGAAAATTTATCCCGCGTGCTGCAATGCGGTGTGATTCACATGGACGACTTTTTCCTGCCCCAGGGTTTTCGCACGCCGGAGCGCCTGCGTACTCCCGGAGGAAATGTTTATCACGAGCGGTTCCGGCAGGAGGTACTGCCGTTTCTGCGCTGCGGCGAGCCCTTTGCCTACCGCATTTTTGACGCGCACAAGCACGTTTATACCGGTATGCGGCAGGTGCCTGCAGGACCTTATCTGATTGTGGAGGGCGCCTATGCCTGCCACCCGGTGTTTGAAAATCCCTACGATTTGCGGGTGTTCTGCAAGGTCGGCCCTACCGAGCAGATGCGCCGTGTGCGGGAGCGGGCACCGGAACGGGCGGAAATGTTTGAGGCGATGTGGATTCCCATGGAAAACCGATATTTTCAGGCCAATGCCACGGAAGAAAACAGCGATATGGTGCTGTTTTCCGGTCCGGAGGAACCGGAACCGCCGTTGGAAATTGAGCGGAAGTATTTGATTCGTTACCCGGATTTGGCGTATCTGGATTCTGTCTGCACCAAAAAGGTGGAGATGGTTCAGACTTATCTGCAGGGCACGGAGGGGGGCAGCTCCCGGCGGGTGCGGAAAAGTACGGTAAACGGTGTGACCTATTATCGGAAGAACAGCAAGCAGAAAATCAACGGAACCACCCGCATTGAAAAGCAGGGAGACCTGACGGAGCGGGAGTACAATATTTTGCTGGGCTTTGCAGACCCCAAACGGCAGCCCATTCATAAAACCCGTTGGTGTGTGGCCTTCGGAGAATTGGTGGCGGAAATTGACGTGTTTGATTTCTGGACGGACCGGGCAATCTGTGAAGTGGAATTGCCGACGGAGGATACTCCGGTGGCGCTGCCGGAATTTTTGCATGTGATTCGCGATGTGACCGACGATACCCGATACACCAATGCCGCCTTGGCTTATGAAATTCCCATGGACAAAATTTAAGGAGGACCTGTCATGAAGACTTTGATTGCTTATTACAGCCGCAGCGGACGGACCAAAACCGCAGCGGAGAAAATTGCGGAGCTTACCGGCGGTACGCTGCTGGAAATTTGTGAGGCAGAGCCCTATCCGGCGGAATACCGCCAGCTGGTAAACCGGGTTTTGGGAGAGATTCAGACCGATGCCCGGCCTGCCATTCAGCCGGTGGCGGGCAGCAGCGCCGATTGGGACGCATTGATTCTGGGAACCCCCAACTGGTGCGGCACTATGGCGCCCCCGCTGATGACCTTTTTGCAGCAATGGGATTGGAGCGGCAAGAAGATTCTGCCTTTCGGCACCAACGGTGGCGGCGGCACCGGGCGCTTGGCGGAAGATATAGCCAGATTGGTGCCAAACGGAAACATTGCCCCGGTATTGGATTTGCCGGACCCGGAGGGGCCCACCAAAAAGACAAAGTCCCCATCCTCTATAGTAAACGAAATGCCCTTTAGGGCCTCTGTGCCGTTGTCATATACTTTTTTAACATCAATAAGCCGAATCATATATTCCTCGCAATTCTCAGAAACGCGGATGCTATCCGCGGAAAAAGTTACAAAATGGTTACATGCTTCATTATACGGTTTTTTCCCGTATTTTGCAACAGGAAAAATATGAAAAAAGTGTGAACTGTAGGGAAGTTAGTCGAAGCCCGTCAGTCCCATCCCCAAGGAAGCAGCCCCCTACGGATGCCCTCCCGGGTAATTGTCCCTATGGCGTGAAAACAGGGAGGCACCGGGCTATGGTGTCTCCCTGACAGGGTCTCTTATGCTTTTTATGCGTCGATCCCGCGGCTGGTGAGGTATTTCTTGACCATTAGAGCAACCTTGAAGGTAATGGCATCATCAAACTCCCGCAGATCCAGCCCTGTGAGCTTTTTGATCTTCTCCAGCCGATACACCAGGGTGTTGCGGTGTACAAAGAGCTTCCGGGCGGTTTCGGACACATTTAGGTTATTTTCAAAGAACTTATAAATGGTGAACAGGGTCTCCTGGTCCAGGGCATCAATGGGGTTCTTCTTAAAGACCTCCTGCAGGAACATCTGGCACAGGATGGTGGGCAGCTGATAGATCAGGCGGCCGATGCCCAGGTTCTCATAATTGATGACGGTCTTCTCCGTCTCAAACACCTTGCCCACATCGATGGCCACCCCGGCCTCTTTATAGGCCCGGGCCAGGTCCCGGATGTGGCTGACCACGGTGCTGATGCCGATGACCACCTTCACGCCCAGCTCCTTGGTCACGGCGGCGGAGATCTGCTTGGCGATCTTCTGCAGCTCCTTGGCATCCGCCCCCTCGGGCAGCTGCTTGATCAGGGCCACGTCGCTCTCGTTGATGGAGATGACGAAGTCGGTCTGCTTGTCTGGGAACAGGTTCTGAATGACATCAATGGTACTCACGTCGGCGGGGCCCAGCTGGCGCACCAAAAAGGCGGCCCGGGGACACTCCGACACAAAGTGCAGCTCCTTGGCCTGGGTGTAGATGTCACCCAGAAGGATATTGTCAGAGATGATATTCTTTACGAAGGTGGCCTTGTCGTGCTTCTCTTCATAATAGGCCTTGGCCTCGTTAAAGGCCACCACCGCCATAGCGCACAGGGATTCGGCGACCTCGTCCTCCCCCTTGACAAAGGCGGCGTAGTCAAACTGGGCACCCCATCCGGCCAGAGGCCGCAGGGTCTTTCCTTCAAAATAAGCCGTACCGTTGTCGGCTACGTTTACCGCTTCCACCGCGCCGGGCCAGTTTTCCCCAATACAAGTCAACTCGCTGCATGCCACAACAATGCCATCGGCATCGATCACGCCCACAGTACGACTGACGTTGTCCTTCATCTGGAGGACAACCCCCTGAAACATCCTGCTTGACACATCCATCCCTCCTATATTTCTCTCATTGTCTCACTGTTTTTTTATTATAGCGAATTCCTGCCCCGTTTGGCAAGGGGTTTTTGCTAAATTGCCACGATTTTTTTGTGGAAAACGCCCAAAGGGATTCTCATTCTCCTCGCAATGCTCCGATTTCTTTCTCGGTGAGCATCCGCCACTGGCCAGGTTTCAGATTTTCTTCCAATTTCAAAGGACCCATAGACAGGCGATGCAGGGCGGTCACCGGCTTTCCCCGGGCGGCCAGCATCCGCTTCACCTGGTGATACTTTCCCTCCCGCAGGGTGACCAGACAGGTTGAGCCGTCCCCCAGGGGCTTTAGTCCGGCGGGCAGGCAGTGCAGCCCATCCCCAAGCACCATGCCCTCCGCCAGGGCGGCCACGTCGCTCCGGTCCACCTTCCCCTCCACCTGGGCCAGATAGACCTTATCCACGTGCTTTTTGGGGGAGAGCAGTTCGTGGCCCAGGGGGCCGTCGTCGGTGAGCAGCAGCAGACCGGTGGTATCCTTGTCCAGCCGCCCTACGGGGAACAGGCCCCGCCGCCGCAGGTGCTGGGGCAGCAGATCCAGCACCGTCTTCTGTTTGGGGTCCCGGGTGGCGGACAACAGTCCGGCGGGCTTGTGCATCAGCACATAGACAAAGGGGGCGCAGTCCACCGTCTGCCCGTCCACCTGGATGTGGGTGGAAGCGGGGTCGAACTTCTCCTCCGGCTTGGCCACGGTCGTGCCGTCGGCCCGCACCCGGCCGTGGCGGATCATATCTTTGATCTCCTTCCGGGACCACCGCCCGGTGGAGGAGAGTATCTTGTCCAGGCGCTCCAGAGCCATGGCCCTCTTCCCTTCTTTCTCCTATCACTCTCATCGGCATAAGCCAGCCCCCCGGGGCATACCCTATTAGGGACAATGCCCAATTTGGAAGGAGCGATCTGCCGTGTTTATTTTTACCGCAAAGGTTCCCAGGCGCAAGCTGGCCCTGGGGGTGACGCTGGCGGCTCTGGCCTGCTGCTGCCTGTTCGCCCTGGACCTGGGCCCCTCTCCCGCCCAGGCTGCGGCAGC
>CAJMMY010000009.1 GCA_905214605.1 uncultured bacterium
TGCCATACACCTTGTCCGCCCGGGCCTTTTCCACGTTCAGCATCTTGCCCCACAGCGGCAGAATGGCTTGGAAACGGGAATCTCTGCCCTGTGTGGCGGAGCCGCCTGCAGAATCACCCTCGACGATGTAAATTTCCGTCAAAGCGGGGTCCCGGTCGTTGCAGTCCCGGAGCTTATCCGGCATCTGACCGGATTCCAGACCGGTTTTCCGGCGGATGCTCTCTCTGGCCTTCCGGGCTGCCTCTCTGGCCCGGGAGGCCATCATTGCCTTATCCAGAATGGCCCGGGCCACCTGGGGATTTTCCTCAAAGAACTGGTCCAGCTTATCGCCCACCACGTTGTTGACCAGAGTACGAATCTCGCTGTTGCCCAGCTTGGTTTTCGTCTGACCCTCAAACTGCGGCTCGGTGAGTTTCACGGAAACCACCGCGGTCAGACCCTCCAAACAGTCGTCGCCGGAGAGTTTATCGTCGTTTTTCAGAATGTTGTTTTTAATGCCGTAGTTATTCAGCACCCGGGTCAAAGCCATTTTGAAACCGGTTTCGTGCATACCGCCTTCCGGGGTGTGAATGTTGTTGGCGAAAGACACCAGATTGGTGCTGAAGCTGTCGTTGTACTGCATGGCGATCTCGCACATGGAATCCTCCCGCTCGCCGCTCATGTAAATGACCTTTTCATGCACCGGAGTTTTGTTCGTATTGATGAACGTCACGAATTCCCGGATACCGCCCTCGTAATGCATGGAGTCTGACTGCTCCTTGCCGGGACGGCGGTCCTCGGTGGTGATTTTCAGACCGGCATTCAGGAATGCCTGCTCCCGCATACGGGTGTGGAGAATGTTGTAGTCATACACCGTATCCTCGAACATCTCCGGGTCCGGCTTAAACCGGACGGTAGTGCCACGGCGGACGGTATCTCCGATGATTTTAATCCCCTGGGTAATATTGCCCCGGGAGAATTTCATCTGGTAAATCTTTCCGTCCTTGTGGACCTCAACCTCCAGCCACTCTGCCAGAGCGTTTACCACGCTTGCGCCCACGCCGTGCAGACCGCCGGAAACCTTGTAGCCTCCGCCGCCGAACTTACCGCCGGCATGCAGCACGGTGAACACCACTTCCAGAGCGCTTTTGCCGGTCTGCTCCTGCACGTCCACGGGAATACCGCGGCCGTTATCCGTCACGGAGATAATATCACCGGGCTCGATGACCACGTTGATTTCCGTGCAGTAGCCTGCCAGCGCCTCGTCAATGGAGTTGTCCACGATTTCGTACACCAGATGATGTAGACCGGAGCTGGACGTGGAGCCGATATACATACCCGGACGTTTCCGGACGGCCTCCAGTCCCTCCAGCACCTGAATCTTACTGGCGTCATATTCTTCTACGATTTTATCCGTAATTTCTGCCATTTGCTTTTTTACTCCCCTATCATCATTCCGAACCCAAGCCGGGTTTTTCCGTAAAAATTGATTCCTTTGCCCGCTTTTGCAGGGTCTGAACCGTGAGCATGGAAAGATACACCCGTTGGATTCCGTTTTCTTCGCACAGCAGGAAGGAATTGGGAATTTCCTCCATGGCTGCATTCACCACCCGCCCCTGGGCCTCCATTCCGTTCAGAAATTTCCGGGTCCAATGGGACCATGTGGCGTTATCCAAGTCAAAGATCCCTAAAATGGCGCTTTTCCGCACCATGAAATTGTTTCCGATTCGCAGATACATTCCGTCACTCCCGAATCACGCCGCCGTCCACGGTGAGCACCCGTCCCCCGGTTCTCCGGTGAATGGTCTCCCCCTCGCAGCAGGTAATCAGCGTCTGTCCGCCGCCGATGCGGTTGAGGACAAATTCCTGCCGCCCGGGGTCCAGCTCGCTGAGCACATCGTCCAAAAGGAGCACCGGCGCCTCGCCGAATTCCTGCAAATACAGCTCCCGTTCCGCCAATTTGACCGAAAGGGCTGCGGTGCGGGTCTGTCCTTGAGAGGCAAAGCTCCGGGCCGGCCGGCCGTTGATGAAAATTTCCAGATCATCTTTATGGCAGCCGGTCAGACACATTCCGCTGTCCTGCTCCGCCCGTCGGTGATGCTCCAAATGGTCGCACAGCTGATAATAAATTTCCGTAGCCGATGCCGTGGGGTCCGTTACCGTGGATACGGTTTTGTACTGCATCTCCAGCGTATCCCGGCCACCGGAAAAATCTCCGTGAATTTTGGCCGCGATTTCCTGCATTCGGATGGCAAATGCCGCCCGATATCGAATCACCTGAGCCGAAACCCGGCACATCTGGTCGGAAAAATCGTCCAGTGTGTCCAAAAGGGACGGCTTTTCCCGCCAGTCCCGCAAAATGGCCGCTTTCTGCTCATACAATCTGCCGTAATCCGAAATCAGCTTGCCGTATCCCGGCCGCATCTGACTAATGGCATTGTCCATCAGCTTTCGCCGGGCTGCGGGACCGTCCTTAATCAGATTCAGATCATCGGGGCAAAACAGGACGCAGGCAAATTTTCCGTTCAAATCCCCGGCGGTGGAGCGAACGCCGTTCACGGCAATTTGCTTGCGCGCGCCCGGACGGAGCACGATCCGCACCGTTTGGGTGCGGCCGCCGGCATTTACATCTGCCAGAATTTCCCCGCCGGCGCTGCCGAATGCCACCAACTCCCGGTCGAACCGGGTGCGAAAGCTTTTTCCGGTGCAAATCAGATACACCGCCTCCAGCAAGTTGGTCTTTCCCTGGGCATTTTCCCCGGTAATCACATTGACCCCGGGAGAAAATGCCGCCGTTTCATAATCATAATTCCGAAATCCGTTCAGACAGATTCGCTCAATGTTCACGCTTTCGTGACCTCGTACTCCATACCGCCCAGAGACACCACGTCACCGGGGTGCAGCTTTTTGCCCCGCATTGTGCAGGGCTCTCCATTGACCGAAACGGCTCCGTCGGCAATGAGAATTTTCGCCTCTCCGCCGCTGGATACCGCGCAGGCAAACTTCAAAAACGCGTCTAATTTAATAAATTCCGTTTCAATTTGAATTGCTTCCATTGTAATCCTTTCTGCCGCAAAAACGGCCTGCCGTCAGTTGGTCCGCAGACGAACCGGCAGCACCAGATAGGTGAAATCGTCCGTATCGTCTGCCGGGCGAATCACGCAGGGTGCCGAACCGCTGTTCAGGCAAATCTTAATCTGATCTGCCGGTGCTGCCTTCAGCGCATCGGAAATATATTTGTGATTAAAACCGATTTCAATATTGCCGCCGTCACCGTCGCAAAGACAGGTGTCCACGCCGCTGCCCAAAACGGTGGTACATTTCACGTCGATGCCGCCGTCGGTAAAGGTCAGACGAATGGGAATTCTGGTTTTATCGTCCACAATCAGTGCCACGCGGCCCACGGCGCGGAGCAGTTCCGTCCGCTCGGTGACCACTTCATACCGGAAATTCTCGGGAATGGCACTCTTATAATTCAAAAATTCGCCTTCCAGACGTCTGGAAATGATAGAAGTATCGTTCACTTCAAAGAAAACGTGCTTATTACTGATAGAAATATTGATTTTGTCCTCGCTGTCCTGACAAATTCTCTCCACGTCGGACAAAGCGGAGCCGGGCACGATAAAATCGTCAATATCCGCGCCGTTCACTTTTTCTTTCCGCAGCGCCAGACGATAGCCGTCCACGGAAACCATAGTCAGCTCCCCATTTTCCAGACGGAACAGGGTTCCCATATACACCGGGCGGCTTTCGGAATCGGAAACCGCAAAAATGGTCTCGTTGATCATCTGCTTCAGCAGACCCTGCTCCATGGTAAAGCTCTTATCCTCTTCAAATTCCGGCAGCTCCGGAAAATCCGATGCCTTCATGGTGGGCACCTTATATTCCGCCCGACCACACTGAATGGTGGCCGTATTGCTGTCCACCGTCAGCGTTACCATGCCGTCGGGCAAGCCGCGAATCATATCAAACAGCAATTTTGCGTTCAAAACCGCAGCGCCGGGCTCCTGAATGGATGCGTCCACCGCAGTAAAAATCGCCTTTTTCAAGTCATAACCGGTCAATTTCAGAGAAGAACCCTCTGCCTCCAGCAGCAAACCCTCCAAAACGGGCAGAGAGCTGCGGGAGCTGACTGCACGGGATGCTGTTGCAATGGCTGTTTGCAGCGGGAATTTTTCGCAAGTAATTTTCATTTTCGAATCCTCCCAGATCCATTTGGTCCATTTTCTCCCCGGAAAGAGATATAGGAGAGAATAGGATTATTTTTTAGTAGCCGTAGTAGTAGTACATTTTTTTGTGGAAAACTCCGTTTTTCCTTGATTTTTCAACACTTTCCGATGTTGAAAATTTTTACGAAAACTTTTCCCGTTTTCCACACCCCAAAATGCCCCTAATTTTTTTCAACATTTTTCAACACAAACTCCACAGCTTCTCCATGTTATTCTAACAAGGCTCTGTTGAAAAAACAGCCGGGGAATATGCATCGTTTATTCATAATTATGCATAGAATATACGAAGTTCATGAATACCTTCATTACGCGTTCGCATAATTGCAAGGCTTAGAACTCAAAAGACACGGAGCCGTTTTTGGCATTGATGTTGCTGGTGATATCCCGAATGGTGGACGCCACCTGCTTATCCGACTCCAAAAGACTCTGAATCTTGTTGACGGAGGCCATAACCGTGGCATGGTTACGGTTTTCATACTGGGCGCCGATGTCTTTGAAGGACATGTTGGTCAGCTGCCGCATCAAATACATGGAAACCTGACGGGCCATGGCGGTATTTTTACTTCTCCGCTGCCCCTTCAAATCCTCGGGAGCGAGATTGAAGTACCGGGCGGTTTCCTCGATGATCACGTCCGGTGTGGGGATATAAACACCCACACGCACCACGTCTTTGATGGCCCGTTTTACCAGATCAATGGTCACGTGGTCGTTCATTACGTTGCTGTACGCGGTCAGACGTTTCACCACGCCTTCAATCTGACGAATGTTGGAGGTGAGATTTTCCGCGATATAAACAATAATATCGTCCGGCAGCAGCATGCCCAGCAAAGCCGCCTTATTCCGGGTAATGGCAATGCGGGTTTCCAAATCCGGGGGCTGTACGTCTGCAATCAGACCGCCCTCAAACCGGGTGCGGAGACGATCGTCCAGGGTAGTCATTTCCACCGGCGGACGGTCGGAGGTAATCACAATCTGATGTCCGGCCTCGTAAATATTATTGAAGGTGTGGAAGAACTCTTCCTGGGTGGACTCTTTACCGGCAATAAACTGGATATCGTCCACCAGAAACAGGTCCACGTTCCGGTATTTCTTCCGAAATTCCTCGGCGGTACCGGATTGAATGGAATTGACCATTTCATTGGTGAATTCATCGCCCTTGATATAGGCAATGACCGTATTGGGGGTATGCTCGTTGATATACTGACCGATTGCCAGCAGCAGATGGGTTTTTCCCAAGCCGGAGTTGCCGTAAATCATCAGCGGGTTGTAGCTTTTGCCCGGGTCTTTTGCCACGCTCATGGCAGCGGCATGGGCAAAGCGGTTGGAATTACCCACCACGAAGTTCTCGAATGTGTAGCCGTCCATTTCCGGCATGGCATGATTGCTCTTCCGCGCAACCTTGTATTCTTCCAGCTCGTCGTCGTCCACCATCAGCTTGACGTCCATTTCGCAGGAAAACAGGTCCGAGAGGGCGTCCCGAATATAGTTGATGTAACGCGCTTCAATCATGCTGCGCTTGAAATCGGTGGTGGTTTTCAGATACAGACATTTATCGTCCAAATCCACCGGTTCGCAGTCTGCTAACCACATACGGATTGCAGTGGGGTTCATATTTTCACTGACAACACCCAGGACGTTGTCCCATACATCTTTGAGTGAATCCATTTTGTTCGTTCAATCCTTTCCCACACCCCTTTGACCGGGTGCCCGCGGCAGGGCGAAACCCTGCCATCATAATGGTGAAATTATAACAAAAAAATGTGGAAAACACAATAGAAAAACACCCCTATTATTTAAATAAGGTATGTTTTTCGTGGAAAAAGTTTTCTACAATGTTGAAAGATATGTGGGAAAGTGGAAAACCCACCAGATATTGTGTGAGTTCTTCCAAAAACCACAACCGTTTTTCCGTTGCATTTTCCCGTGGGGACTATGTATAATAGAAAACAATGAAACTTCAGTCTCCGGGCGGTCCCATGCCCGGGATCCCATCTCATAATAAAGGGTATTTAGGTTGCATGATGTACGAATTGATACAGCAAAAACAGAATTTGTTTCAAAAAAACGGAGAAACGCTGGAATCCCTGCTGGAAAGCGGCGGATTGCCGGCGCTGTACTCCGGCTTGAGTGATGTTCACCGGGCCCATTTGACCGCCTGCCTGATGCAGCAGTCGGACCGCCCGGTGCTGATTATCTGCCCGGACGATACGGCGGCGGAGCACTTTGCTCGGGATCTGGGCGCATTTCTGGGAGAAGAGGTTCCCGTGCTCACCGCCCGGGAATTTACCTTTACCGCGGCGGACGCGATTTCCCGGCAGGAAGAACAAAAACGGCTGGGTACCCTTTTTTCCCTGCTGTCCGACCCGGCGCCGAAAGCCATGGTAGCCACGGCGGGCGGTCTGCTCCAGCGGACCATTCCCCCGGAAAAGCTGCGGCAGGCGGCATTTCGCATTCGCTTGGGGGATACCCTACCCCCGGAAGAGGCGGAAAAACGTCTGGTGCTCTGCGGATTTCAGCGCACCGAGCAGGTGGAAGGTCCGGGCCAGTTTTCCCGCCGGGGCGGCATTTTGGACTTTTTCACCCCCGGCTATGCCCAGCCTGTGCGCTGCGAGTTTTGGGGCGACGATGTAGACTCCATGGGTCTGTTTGACACGGAAAGTCAGCGCCGCACCGACCCCTTGGAGGAATGTGTGATTCTCCCCGCGGCGGAAACCCTGCCCAGCTTGTATGAGGGCGGACCGATGGCATTGGCGGAGCACTTGGAGCAGCAGGCAAAGCGCCATGCCGCAAAGAAAACCTCCGACAGCGCCCAAAAACTGGCGGCCACCCTCCGGGAAGACGCGGAAAAGCTCCGGGCCGGCGTTCTGATTCGGGACGCGGACCGGTATATGGGCTGGATTCAGGGGGAATTCGCCACGGTGCTGGATTATTTGCCCTTTGACGGGTGGCTGATGCTGAATCAGCCGGGAAAAATCACGGAGCGGGCAAAGAAATACGAAAAGCAGGTGGGCGATGACATCAAGCTGCAGGTGCGCAGCGGCACCATGGTGGCAGCCATTGCGGAATTTGCCCTGCCTTGGGAAAAGGCGGTCCGGCAAATCCGGGAATTTCCCGTGGTCATGGCAGACGCATTCACCGTGGGCCGGTATCCCATGGAGCCGAAAACCATCATCGGTCTCACCGCCCGGCAGCTGCCCTCTTACGGCGGCAGCTCCCAAACGGCCATGGAAGACGCAAAGCAGTTTCTGGACCGGGGCTATGCCATTTCCATGTTGGCCACGGACGAGCGCCGGGGCCGTATTCTCACGGAATATTTGCAGCGCAGCGGGGTCAACGCGGTCTTTTCCGCCACTCCCGGCGCCGTAGGTCCGGCAGGAGTCTGTACGGTCTCCCCCGGCGGTTTGAGCGCGGGCATGGAATACCCGGAAGCCAAATTTGCCATAATGACGGATACCCAGATTCTGAAATCCGGCAAACAGCGGACCAAACGGAAAAAATTCAACACCCAGAATTCCTTGGCCATCGGCTCCTGCTCGGATTTGCAGGTGGGGGATTTGGTGGTCCACGAGCACCACGGCATCGGCCGGTTCGCCGGCGTGGTGAATATGAAGGTGGACGGTGCTGAGAAAGATTATATCAAAATCTGCTACGCGGGTACGGATATTCTCTATGTTCCTGCTACGCAGCTGGATTTGGTCAGCAAATACGTGGGCGGCGGAGAGGACAACGGCAAGCCCATGAAACTGTCCAAAATGGGCGGCACGGACTGGACCAAGGTGAAAACCCGCACGAAATCCGCCGTGAAACACATCGCCAAGGAGCTGACCGCGCTGTATGCCGCCCGGCAGCAGGCAAAGGGCTTTGCCTTTTCCCCGGACAGCGAGTGGCAGACGGAGTTCGAGGAGCGCTTTGAGTACCCGGAAACCGATGACCAGCTCCGGTGCATTGCGGAAATCAAGGCGGATATGGAAAAACCGCTACCCATGGACCGTCTGCTGTGCGGCGACGTGGGATTCGGAAAAACAGAGGTGGCCCTCCGTGCCATGATGAAGTGCGTGTTGGACGGCAAGCAGGCAGCCATGTTGGCGCCTACCACGGTGCTGACCCAGCAGCATTACCAGACGGCGCTCCGTCGATTTTTCGGGTATCCGGTCAACATTCAGATTCTGAACCGCTACCGGACCCCGGCGCAGGTGAAACAGACCCTGAAGGATTTGGAAACCGGTGCCTGCGATATTGTCATCGGCACCCATCGTCTGCTGCAAAAGGACGTGAAATTCCGGAATCTGGGTCTTTTGGTGGTGGACGAGGAGCAGCGATTCGGCGTGACCCATAAGGAGCACATCAAAGAACTGAGCAAGTCCGTGGACGTGCTGACGCTGAGCGCAACCCCCATTCCCCGCACCCTGAACATGGCATTGTCGGGGATTCGGGACCTTTCCGTACTGGAGGAGCCGCCCCAGGACCGTCTGCCGGTGCAGACCTACGTGATGGAACATGACTGGGGCGTTGTGTGCGACGCCATGGAGCGGGAACTCCAGCGAGGAGGGCAGGTATACTACCTGCACAACCGCGTGGCCACCATCGAGCGCACGGCAAGCCGTATTATGGAAAAGCTGCCGGACGCCACTGTGGGGGTTGCCCACGGTCAGATGTCGGAGGAAGAGCTTTCCCGGACCATGGAGGCGGTATCCAACGGAGACATTCAGATTCTGGTGTGTACCACCATCATCGAAACCGGTGTGGATATTCCCAACGTGAACACCATCATCATTGAAGATGCGGACCGCTTGGGTCTGGCACAGCTGCACCAGATTCGGGGCCGTGTGGGCCGTTCTTCCCGCCGCGCCAGCGCCTATCTCACCTATCAGCGGGATAAAGTGCTCACGGAGGACGCGGAAAAGCGGCTGAACGCCATTCGGGAGTTTGCGGAGTTCAATTCCGGTATGCGCATTGCCATGCGGGATTTGGAAATCCGGGGCGCGGGCAACCTGTTGGGCGCCGAGCAGTCCGGCCACATGATTGACGTGGGCTACGATATGTATCTCCGGCTGTTGGAAGAGGCAGTGCGGGAGGAGCGGGGCGAGCCGGTGGAAATCCGGGCGGAATGTTCCGCGGATTTGGCCATTTCCGCCAATATTCCGGAAAGCTATGTGCCTTCCTCTGCCCAGCGCATGGATTTGTACCGCCGCATTGCCCTGATTCGCAGCGAGGAAGAGGCGGACGACATGGTAGACGAGCTGATCGACCGATACGGCGATCCACCCTCCTGCGTCAACGCCCTGGTGAGCGTGGCGCTGCTGCGCAGCGATGCAGGCAGAGCGGGCATGACGGACATCAGCCAGAAATCCGGCCGTTTGCAGATTCAGCTGCAGCCGGACGCATTCCGCATGGAAATCGTGACGGAGCTGAACGGGCGCCCGGACTATCGGGGCCGGATTCAGGTGGTGCCGGGAAAATTGCCCGGTGTGAGCCTGCTGCTTGACCGAAAGATTCACACCTTGGACCAAGCCCGGAAATTTGTCCGGGATTGGCTGGAATGTGCGGAAAAACATAGTCAATCGGAATAAAATGTGCTATACTGACCCTATTCTTTCCACGGGGCCGGACCAAAACGGTCCGGCCCTTTTTGAAATTTGCGGAAGAATTGAAGGAGATTTCCCTATGAAACGAAATACAACAGCCCGGATTTTGGCGCCTATGCTGGGATTGAGTCTGCTGGCAGGCTGCGGAAAAACGGAACCCACGGTTCTGGACCCGGATACCGCCTTTGCCAAGCATGCCGCCACCGATGTGGTGATGACCGTCAACGGCACGGACGTCACATGGTCCGAATTTTTCTACCGTCTGTATAACATTGCCTACCAGATTCAGTACTATGATAAGGACGGAAAAATGGATTGGACGGCCAACAGCACTGCCTCTCCGGAGCAGACCAATGCAGAATACGTCTGGCAGACTGCGGTGGACAGCTGCATGCAGTTCCATGTGCTGAGCACCAAGGCGGCGGATTTGGGCATTACCCTGGACGCAGCGGACCAGGAAACCCTGGACGCTCAGCTTTCCTCGGATATGACGAAGTTCTGCGGGGAGAACCCCACGGACGAGGCGTTTGACCAGGCGCTGTCCAAGATGTATCTGACCCGGGACGTGTACGACTACTTCAACGAGGTGGGCATCATCTATGACAAGGCATTTGCCCAGACCTGCGGCACCCGGGGAGAAAATCTCACGGACGAGGACATTCAAGCGTTCATTGACGATGAAGGCTATACCACCGTGAAACACATTCTGATTTCCACCCAGACTGCCGACGGCAGCACCATGACCGGCGAGGATTTGGCAGGAAAAACCGCCTTGGCAACGCTGATTTTGACGCAGCTGCAGGAAGTGAAGGACGATCCCGATGCCCTGTGCGCCAAGTTCGATGAACTGATGAATCAGTACAGCGAGGACACCGGTCTGCCCTACTATCCCGACGGCTATACGTTCAAATCCGGCGAAATGGTAGAAGAATTTGAAACCGCTGCACAGGGCTTGGACGAGTACGGTCTGAGCGACTTGGTGCAGACCGATTACGGCTATCACATCATTCTCCGTCTGCCCACCACCCGAGACAGTCTGGTGACCTACGTGGACGATTCCACCGGCTACACCATCGGCGATTATGCCTCTGCCAGTGTGTTCAGCCGCCTGCTGAACAGCTGGATTGACGAGGCGGACGTGACTTGGAGCAAGGATTTCAAAAATCTGACCCCGGAGAAAATTTTCAAATGAAAAACATTGTTTTGATTGGCATGCCCGGCTCGGGCAAAAGCACGGTGGGAAAAGCCTTGGCTGCGGCAGCGGGCATGGAGTTTCTGGATACGGACGATTCCATTCAGGCATTTACCGGAGAACCGCTGCAGGAAACCTTGAACCGGGAGGGCAAGGAGCCCTTTCTGGTAATTGAAAATCAGGTCTGCGCCGGGGTTCACGTGGAAAATACGGTGATTGCCACCGGCGGCAGCGTGGTCTACGGCAAGGAGGCTATGGAAAATCTGCGGAACAACGGTGTGTTCGTGTACCTGCAGTATGACTTCCCCACCTTGGACAAGCGTCTGACCAATCTGGATACCCGGGGCGTGGCATTCGGTCCGGGGGAAACCATTTACGACCTGTTTCTGGAGCGGGTGCCCATTTATGAGCAGGTCACGGACGTGACCATTTCCTGCGAGGGTAAGACGTTGGAGGACATTGTCCGGGAAATTCTTGCCGCGGTGAAATAAGCCCCAATCCCCCAAAAAAACATAAAACAGCAAACACTCCCTTGCGGCTGAACCGCAAGGGAGTGTTTTTCCATTCGGATTAGATGAAATTTGCAAAGATACTGGCGCCGATGACGGTCAGCAGACCGGAGGTGGCAATGGACAAGCTTGCCATAGCGCCCTCCACTTCGCCCATCTCCATTGCCTTTGCTGTGCCCAACGCATGGGAAGAGGAACCGAGGGCAATGCCCTTTGCAATGGGGCTTGTAATGTGCAGGAGCTTGAGAAACGGCTCGCAGACGATATTGCCCACCAGACCGGTAAGAATCACCACCGGCACGGTGATGGCGGGATAGCCGCCCAATTCCTCTGCAATGCCCATACCGATGGGGCTGGTGACCGACTTGGGCAGCAGGGTCACATACTGCGCGTGGGACAGATGAAACAGCAGGGCAATGGCCAAAACGGTGAGCATGGATGCTGCCACACCGCTGAGAATCCCCGCCAGAATGGCGTGGAGATTGTTTTTCAGGGTAGACAGCTGTTCATACAGGGGAATGGCCAAACACACCGTAGCGGGGGTCAGGAACCACCCCAGATACCGTGCGCTGTTGTAATAGGTTTCATAATCCGTGCCGGTAAACACCAGAAACAGAATACACAGAATCACCGCAATCATCAGCGGATTGAAAATGGGGCTGTGAAATTTATTTTTCAGCCAGCTGCCTGCCATAAATGCCAGCAGGCTCAGAGCGCAGCCGAAAATCGCCGAGGTGGTAAACAGCTCACTCATGGTTCCGCGCCTCCTTCCGGTCTACAACCTTTTGGGTAAAGGTACCGCTGACAGCCATAACAATCAGCGTGGAAACGGTAATGGTCAGCACCGCGGGCACCAGCATTTCCTCCAGCTTTGACCAGGAAACCAGCAGTTCCACGGTAATGGGAATGAAAAACACGGTCATGGTGTCCAGAAACAAAGTGCCCACGATTTTTACATCTTCCAGTTTTACAATGTGGGTACACAGTGCGCCCAGCATCAAGAGCAGACCGTAAATACTGGAAGGAATGGGCAGGGGCAAAATCTGATGGAGCGCCTCTCCCAGAAACGTAATAAACAGAATGATGGTAAGTTGCTTTAATATTTTCATAATGGACCTCTTTTGCTTTGAAATCTATGCAAAACACATAGAAAATTGACAAAAATTAAGCAAAACCCATAAACGACGGAATCGGAGAAGTTTCATAACTTCTCCGATTCTCAATGGAAATTGCGAATTTGTTTCTGATTCCGGCTTTTCGGCTGAAATCCGGTTTCTGTATCGAAATTCCGGAAACTTACTTCTTGTTGGGAACCAGAACCTTGGTGCCGCCCATGTAAGGCCACAGCACTTCGGGAATGGTTACGGTGCCGTCTGCCTGCAGATGGTTCTCCAGGAATGCAATCAGCATACGGGGAGGTGCAACGCAGGTGTTGTTCAGCGTGTGGCACAGCTGCATTTTGCCGTTCTCGTCTTTGTAACGAATCCGCAGACGGCGAGCCTGTGCGTCGCCCAGGTTGGAGCAGGAGCAAACCTCGAAATACTTCTGCTGACGGGGGCTCCAAGCCTCAATATCGCAGCTCTTCACCTTCAGGTCAGCCAAGTCGCCGGAGCAGCACTCCAGCTGACGGACGGGGATTTCCATGTTGCGGAACAGCTCCACGCTGTACTTCCACAGTTTCTCGTACCAATCCTTGGATTCCTCGGGCTTGCAGACCACGATCATTTCCTGCTTTTCAAACTGGTGAATCCGGTAAACGCCCCGTTCTTCCAGACCGTGTGCACCCACTTCCTTCCGGAAGCATGGAGAATAGCTGGTCAGGGTCTGCGGCAGGTCGCCTTCCGGCAAAATGGTATCAATAAATTTCCCGATCATGGAGTGTTCGCTCGTACCGATCAGATAGAGGTCTTCACCTTCAATCTTGTACATCATGCCTTCCATTTCTGCAAAGCTCATAACGCCGGTAACAACGCTGCTCCGAATCATGAACGGCGGAATGTAATAGGTAAAGCCCTTGTTGATCATGAAATCCCGTGCATAGTTCAGAATGCAGGAATGCAGGCGGGCAATATCGCCGCACAGATAATAGAAACCATTACCGCTGGTCTTTCTAGCAGAATCAATGTCAATTCCGTTCAGGTTTTCCATGATGTCAACGTGATAAGGAATCGGGAAATCCGGAACAACCGGTTCGCCAAAGCGTTCTACCTCCACATTTTCGCTGTCGTCCTTGCCAATCGGAACGCTTTCATCAATGATGTTCGGGATAACGAGCATTCTCTTCCGAATTTCTGCTTCCAGTTCGGTTTCTTTCTGTTCGAGTTCGTCCAGCTTTGCACCGATGGCAGCCACTTCCTGCTTCACGGATTCTGCTTCGTCCTTTTTGCCCTGTCCCATCAATGCACCGATTTTCTTGCTGATGGTCTTTCTCTGGTTCCGGAGGTCGTCACAAGTCATCTTGGTTTCCCGGAACTGCTTGTCCAAATCCAGCACTTCATCTACCAGCGGCAGTTTTTCGTCCTGAAACTTCTTGCGGATGTTTTCCTTTACCAGTTCCGGATTTGTCCGGATTAATTTCATGTCAATCATGAGAATGTTCCTTTCTGTTTTTGAAAAAATAAGATTCTGTTTTCCCGGAAATCGGCAAAACAGAATGCATGGGTTTAATTTTGTGCTGTAACATCTTCCAGCACGATTTGCAGCGTACCTTCTCGCTGAAAACCTTCAAAGGTCAGAATCAGGGATTCTGTCAACCGATAATCGATTTCAAATCCTTCTCCATCTTCGTCTTCATAGAAATCAGCGAACGCTTCGGAAAACGGTGCAACCGTTGTTTTCTGAAACCGCAGCACCCGTTCGATTTCGCCCTGTAATTCTTCCATTGGGAGGTCGGAACGGGAAAGCAGGGTGGGAATCGCTGCATAGTGATTCTGTGCAATGGCTGTTACCACTGCCTGAATGGTTTGCAGGGCAGTTTGTTTTTCATCAGCTGCAAGCATCTGTTATTCTCCTTTGCTCAGAATTCCTGTTCTGCCAGCTCTGTGAGCTGTTTTGCCAGTGATGCAAGGTCTTCTTTGTTGTAAAATTCCAGCATCAGCGTGCCTTTTTTTCTGCCATAGGTAACCGAAACTTTTCGCTGTAGTCGGTCGGTCAGTTCCAGTTCCATTTCTTTATAGTACTGATCCGTGGTCTTGCGTTTTTTCGCAGGTTTTTCTGCTTTTGCTGCCTGTTCGGCTGCCAGCTTTTCCACTGCCCGTACAGTCATGCCGTCCTCGGCACAGCGTCTTGCAGTTTCCAGCTGCAAATCTGGGTCAGAAATTGCCAGCAATGCCCGTGCATGTCCGGCAGTAATTTTTCCGCATTCCAGCAGTTCTTGCAGTGGTTGCGGCAGCTGCAACAGCCGCAGAGCGTTTGCAACCGCACTCCGGGAACGACCAATGGACTTGGAAACGGCTTCCTGTGTCATATCAAACTGATCCATCAAATCACGGAAACCGGCTGCTTCTTCGAGCGGTGTCAAGTCCTCTCGTACTAGGTTTTCAATCAATGCAATCTGCATGGTTTCCTTGTCGGAAAATTCCTTGATGATGACTGGCACTTCTTCCAGTCCCAGCAGATTTGCAGCTCGCCAACGCCGTTCTCCGGCAACAATCTGATAGGTCATGCCATACGGACGAACCAGAATCGGCTGCAACATCCCATACTGCCGGATGGAATCCGCCAGAGCCGAGATGGCTTCTTCGCTGAATGTTTTTCTGGGCTGTTCTCGGTTCGGCTCAATTTCAGAGAGCCGCAGGGTTCGTTTTACTGGTACTTCTGCGGTGTTTTCGTCAAATAAAAAATCCAGACCGCTGCCCAGTCCGCCAATTGCCATAGATACCCGCCCCCTTTCTATGTAAATGATTTTGTGTGATGTTTCATGTGAAACACTGCTTGAATTGCTCTTAGAGATGCCATATTCCTAGGAAAAACGATCTTTCTCGTCCGGCAAAAGGGGGTTCCACCCCTGCTTTTGCCTGCCTGCGTGCTGCAATTGCCCCGTTGCCTTGT
>CAJMMY010000010.1 GCA_905214605.1 uncultured bacterium
CTCGCTGCCGCTGAGGTAAACGCGGAAACCGCCCTTCATCCACAGCAGAGTTTTAATCAGACGGTCAATATAATAGATGTCCGCCTCACGATATTCCTCGGTGCCGTGAATCCTGGTGTGCACAGCGGCCACCTGACCCTGAGAACGCTCCACAGCCACGGAGAAAGGCTCCGCAGCGTCTGCCAGAAATGCCTCGTTAAAACGGCCCAGGGGAATGAACTCCGGATCCAGAGACGGCAGGTGCCGCACCGGAACGTCAATGCCCAGATACTTCATATTGTATATCCTCCTCAGATTACTCTCTCAAACGTCCTGCCGGACGTTTGCATACTTTCACAAATACAGACTATCAGTTTCTACCCCCGGGGTCAAGGGGATAGAAAAATTTTTTATTCTCTCCTTGACGGAATGGGCGGAAGGAAATACAATGTTGCTGATCAAATCCGGCAATACAGTTTTATGATAGAACAATAGGGAGGATTCTGCGAATGGTAGAAAAAGCAACGTTGCAGTCCTATCGGGACTGGGTGCAGAGCGAACTGCAGGCCAGTGTAAATTTCTGGCTGAAACACGGTATGGACCCGGTAAACGGCGGTGTTTACACCTGTCTGGACCGGAAAGGTGAGATTTATTCCACGGACAAGAGCGTTTGGATGCAGGGCCGCTGCGGCTGGATGTTTGCACATCTGTGCAGCCAGTACGGCGTGAAAGAGGAGTGGCTGGCTGCGTCTAAAAGCTGCATTGATTTTCTGGAGGACCACTGCCGGAATGCCGCTGCCGGCAATCGGCTGTACTTCACCGTCACGGCAGAGGGCGCGCCCCTGCGTCAGCGCCGGTATTATTTCTCCGAGGCGTTCTATGCGCTGGCAAATGCGGAGTATTACGGCGTGACCGGTGAGGAAGAACATCTGAAACGGGCTCGCTGGGCTTACGACCTGTACTGGGATCTGAGCCACGGCGCATCGGACCCCACGGGTATGGGCCCCAAGACCATTCCGGAAACCCGTACCGGCCGTGCATTCGGCCTGCCGATGATTATTCTGTACGTGACCGGCACCATGCTGCAGGTGGACCCGGAGCGGAAAGCACTCTATGAGGAGCGGGCACAGCAGTGCGTGGACGAGATTTTCAAATATCACGTTCACCCGGAGCTGAAGTGCGTTCTGGAGAACGTGGCAGAGGACGGCACCCCCCGGCTGTACTACACCGAGGGCCGCACCGTGAACCCCGGTCACGACATCGAGGGCGTTTGGTTCCTGCTGGAGCATGCAAAACGTACCGGCGATGCAGAGCTGGTGCAGAAGGCTGCGGAAATCTTCAACTGGGCCATCGAGGCCGGTTGGGATCAGGAGTACGGCGGACTGCTGTACTTTATCGACTGCCTGGGCAAACCGCCCGAGGCTTATGAGCACGATATGAAACTGTGGTGGCCCCACAACGAAATCATGATTTCCTCTCTGATGCTCTACCGCGACACCGGAGACGAGAAGTATTTCGATTGGTTTGAAAAGGTCATGGATTACTGCAAAAAGCATTTTGCAGACCCGGAATACGGCGAGTGGTACGGCTATCTCCGCCGGGATGGTCTGCCCACCATGCCCTCCACCAAGGGTTCCACCTTTAAAGGCCCCTTCCATCTGCCCCGCGCACTGATGCTGTGCGACAAGATGCTGGGTGAGCTGCTGGCTCGTTAATTCCATCAAGCAATACAAAATCTCCCCGGACCGCACCGGGGAGATTTTTGTCGCAGAGGGAAAAACAGTTCCGAAAAAACGAAAATTTGTGAAGAAAAGCACGAAGTTTCTACGGTTACAATTGCTAATAAATTTATGTAAATTTGTTGATTTTTACCAGGTTTTGCCTTTTCAGTGGCTGCAACTTGACAATGTTTCTGTGCTGATTGTATAATATGTGTAACCTTGGTACGAACATGTGGGCGGCAATGTGCTCGCGTGGACGCACACAATTTTCAAAAATTTGAGGAGGCACCGTATGAAGAAGATGAAACGGATTCTCGCATTGGTTCTGGCTCTGGCAATGATTTTCACATTGGCAGCCTGCGGCGAGAAGAAACAGCCCGCAACCGACGACAAAGATACTGATGGGCCCGCTACTACCAGCATCACCCTGTGGACTTACCCTGTTGGCAACTGGGGCAAAGAAGAGGATGTTAAGGCTCTGACCGACGCATTCAAGGCCGACACCGGCATTGACGTGCAGGTTGAGTACCTGGCATACGCTGACGGCGACGATAAGGTCAACACCGCTATCACCGCCGGCAAGGCACCGGACCTGGTTCTGGAAGGACCCGAGCGTCTGGTTGCAAACTGGGGCGCAAACGGCTACATGGTGGATCTGAGCGATATGCTGGACGATACCGACAGACAGGAGATTCAGGAGTCCGTCCTGACTGCTTGCACCAACGCTGACGGCGCTGTTTACGAGTATCCTCTGGTTATGACCGCACATTGCATGGCCATCAACCTGAACGCATTCAAAGAAGCCGGCGCTGACCAGTATCTGGATCTGGAGAACCACACCTGGACCACCGAAGGCTTCATCAAGGCTGTTGAAGCTCTGTACGCAAAATACGGCGACACCGTCGGTGCAGTTTACTGCGTCGGCCAGGGCGGCGACCAGGGCACCCGCGCACTGGTGAACAACCTGTACGGCGGCACCTTCACCGATGCTGAGCACACCAAGTACACTTGGGACGATCCCAAAAACATTCAGGCTCTGGAACAGCTGAAGGCTCTGGACGGCATCAACTTTGACGCATCCATCGCCGGCGGCGACGAAATCGCACTGTTCTATCAGGGCGTTCTGAAGATGGCATTCTGCTGGAACATTGCACAGCAGCTGAACCCCAACGCAGCTGACACCGGCGCAGGCAAGACCATGAACGGCGACGACATCGTGTTCATGAGCTTCCCCAGCGAGACCGGCGAGTCCAAGCTGCAGGGCGGCATCTGGGGCTTTGGTATCTTCGATAACGGCGACGAGGCTAAGATCGAGGCTGCTAAGACCTTCATCAAGTGGATGGCTGACTCCGAGCACACTGTGGACGCAGTCAAGACCGCTAACTTCTTCCCTGTCCGCAGCGCAGCTGAGGGCACTGATCTGACCAACGTTTGGGCAGACAACGAAATTATGAGCGAGTATCAGACCCTGATGCCTTATCTGGGTGACTACTATCAGGTCACTAAGGGCTGGGCACAGGCACGTACTTCCTGGTGGAATATGCTCCAGAAAGTGGGCGCCGGTGAAGACATTACGCAGACCGTTACCACATTCTGCGAAGAGGCCAACGCAGCAGCTGCAGGCTGATTCCGAATGAATCCTGTGTCTTAACAAGGGTTCGCGCGCCCCTCCCCCAATGCGCGGGGAGGGGCGCTTTTTCTTCCTTGCAGAGATACGCGTTGCAGGTCGGGCAGCAGCTGTCGGACTTGTAACGCGTATCTCCGCGCTTATTCAGTTACCAAGAGAGGGTGATTTTCTTTGGCAAAATCCAAACAGCCAAAGATGAGCCGGGCGCTGCAGCGCCGGGAAAATATTTCCGGATACCTGTTTATGCTGCCCAGTTTGATCTTTTTTGTGGGATTCGTAATCATTCCCATGTTTATTTGTATCTTTACCAGTTTGACCGATGCCAACATGCATTCCAAAACGGCGACCTCCTTTGTCGGACTGGCAAACTTCGCGCGACTGTTTCAAGACAAAACCTTCCTGCGGGCATTGCGGAACACATTCGTAATTGTGGTGGTCAGTGTGCCTACAGTGTGTGCCTTTTCTCTGTGGGTCAGCTCTGCAATTTACAAGATGCACAGCGCGGCACGGTCCCTCTTCCGTATTATTTTCTATCTGCCCGTGGTAACCGGCTCCGTTGCCGTTACCGTGGTGTGGAAATGGATGTACAACAACTATTACGGTGTGTTTAACTATGTGCTCAAGGGCGCAGGTGTCATTGAACGGAATATCAACTGGCTGGGCGACGAGCGGTTTGCACTGTGGTGCATTATTCTGATCCTGTTTACCACCTCCGTGGGTCAGCCCATTGTGCTATATGTCTCCTCGCTGGGCAACGTGGACCAGTCTCTGGTGGAGGCGGCGCAGGTAGACGGCGCCAACAACATGCAGGTGTTCTGGAAAATCAAATGGCCCCAGATTATGCCCACCACTTTGTATATTCTGGTCATTACCACCATCAACAGTTTCCAGTGCTTTGCGCTGATTCAGTTGTTGACGTCCGGCGGTTCCGGCACGAATACGGTTATGTACTATATTTACTACACGGCCTTCAAGCTCACGGAACAGAGCGGACACTTCGGTTACGCAAACGCCATGGGCGTTGTTTTGGCATTGGCCATTGCGGCGCTGTCGGCATTGCAGTTCCGATTGGCAAAAGAAACTTAAGGAGGTGGAACGATGAAATCCGGAGTAGAACGGGTAACCCCGTATAAAATTCTCTCAGTTGTGCTTTTGGTCGTTCTGGCCTTGACGTTTTTGTTCCCATTGTATTGGATTATCACCGGTGCATTCAAAACCGGTCCCGAAATCAACGCCGTCACCCCGGTTTGGTTCCCCAGTGAGTGGACAACGGCGAACTTCCATAAGCTGTTCAATAACCGCACGGCACCGCTGTTCAGCATTGGACCGGCAGAAAATCCTTGGATTACCGGTCCCACCATTCCCGCAGCCATTCGCTGGCTGATTAATACCGTGTTTATGTCCGTAACGGCTATGATTCTGACCTGCGCAACCGCTGCAATGGCAGGATATGCGCTGGCAAAGAAACGGTTCCGGGGCAGAGCCATTGTGTTCGGTCTGATTGTGTGCGCAATGGCATTGCCGAAACAGGTTATTTTGATTCCGCTGCTGAAAGAAATGTCTCAGCTGAATCTGTACAACACCCTTTGGGCGGTCATCTTCCCCACGGTGGGCTGGCCGTTCGGTGTGTTCCTGATGAAACAGTTTTCCGAGAGCATTCCCGGTGAAATTCTGGAGGCTGCCCGCATTGACGGCGCCGGTGAGTGGAAAACCTTCTCCACCATCGCATTGCCTATGCTGAAACCGGGCATCGGCGCTCTGGCAATCTTCACCTTCATCAACTCTTGGAACGACTACTTCATGCAGCTCGTTATGCTCAGCAGCAACAGCAATTACACCATTTCTCTGGGTATTGCAACGCTGCAGGCAGAAACCTCCATTGATATGGGTATGCTGATGGCCGGCGCAGCGCTGGCATCTGTGCCCATCATCATTGTGTTTTTGATTTTCCAGAAATACTTCACTCAGGGTATCACCATGGGTGCTGTAAAGGGTTAATACATCACATTTATATCGCTTTTGCAATTTGGAAAGGAAAGAAAGAATCATGTTTGATATTACCAAGTATCAGGGCGTATTCCCCGCATTTTATGCTTGCTATGAGGACGACGGCACGGTGAGCACCACGCGTACCAAGGCATTGGCACGTTACCTGAAAAATAAGGGCGTGAAGGGTCTGTACGTAGGCGGCTCCTCCGGCGAGTGCATTTATCAGAGTGTGGAAGAGCGGAAACTGATTCTGGAAAGCGTCATGGAAGAAGTTGGCAGCGAGATGACCATCATCGCACACGTTGCCTGCAACAATACGGCGGATTCCCAGATTCTGGCAGCACATGCCGAAAGTCTGGGCGTGGACGCCATTGCAGCCATTCCCCCCATTTACTTCCATCTGCCTCCCTACGGCATTGCCGAGTACTGGAACGATATTTCCGCAGCTGCTCCCAATACCGACTTTATCATTTACAACATTCCTCAGCTGGCAGGCGTGTCTCTGACCCAGGATTTGCTGCAGGAGATGCGGAAAAATCCCCGGGTCATCGGCGTGAAGAACAGCTCCATGCCTACCCAGGACATCGAAATCTGGGAAGAAGTCGGCGGACCGGATTTCGTGGTGATGAACGGTCCCGACGAGCAGTTCGTTTCCGGTCTGGCAATGGGCGCAACCGGCGGTATCGGCGGCACTTATGCAGTGATGCCGGAACTGTTCCTGAAGATTTATGAGCTGTATCAGAACGGAGACGTCAAACGGGCAGCACAGGTGCAGCATAAGGCTTGCCACATTATTTACACCATGTGCGGTGCACACGGCAATCTGTACGCTGTGATGAAAGAAATTCTGAAACGCCGGGGCGTGAATGTGGGTACCGTGCGGAAACCCCTGCCGGCACTGACCGAGAGCGACATGACCGTTGTGGAAAGCGCAATGGAGCAGATTGACGCTGCCATTGCAGAGTTCTGCTGAGATAAGAGTACGGAGGAGAACGATGATGCGAATTTATCGGGAAACTGATTATGATGCGATGAGCCGCCGGGCGGCCAATCTGATTTCTGCGGAAGTCATTCGGAAACCGGATTGCGTTTTGGGTCTGGCAACCGGCTCTACGCCCATCGGCACCTATCGGCAGCTGGCCGATTGGAATCGGCGGGGTGACTTTAGTTTCCGGGAAACGATCACGGTCAATCTGGACGAGTACAAGGGTCTGGCTCCGACGCATGACCAGAGCTACCGCTACTTCATGCAGAAAAACTTCTTTGACATGATTGACATCGACCCGAAAAACACCCACGTGCCCGATGGTCTGGCAGCAGACCCGGAGGCGGAGTGCGCACGGTACGATGAATTGATTCGCAGCTTGGGCTACGCAGACCTGCAGCTGCTGGGTCTGGGACGCAACGGTCATATCGGCTTTAACGAGCCCTGCGACTGCTACATAAAGGAAACCCACGTGGTGGATTTGACGGAGAGCACCATTGAGGCCAATGCCCGGTTCTTCGCCAGCGCAGACGATGTGCCCCGGCAGGCATTGACCATGGGCATCGGCTGCATCATGGCTGCCCGCCGCGTACTGCTGATTGCCAGCGGCGGGGATAAGGCAGAGGCTGTGTATCAGGCATTCTGCGGCCCCATTACGCCGGAGTGCCCGGCCTCCATTCTGCAGCTGCACCCGGATGTGGTTCTGGTGGGCGATGAGGCTGCTCTGGAGAAATTGACCGAATCCCGGAAAAAGCTGGGAGGAAAGAGAGAACTGATATGCGAGTAATCGGCGGTCAGGTATTTGATCTGAACGAGGGCTTTGTAAAAAAAGACCTGTTCATCAGCGGTGAAAAGATTGTGGAAACCGATGACGGCGGGGACGTACTGGACGCTGCCGGCTGCTATGTGATTCCCGGTCTGATGGACCTGCATTTCCATGGCTGCGTGGGCGAGGATTTCAGCGACGCAACCCCCGACGGCTTGCAGGCAATGGCAGATTTTGAGCTGAGCGAGGGCGTGACCCACATCTGCCCGGCAGGTATGACTTTGGGCGAGGACCAGCTGACGAAAATCTGCGCCAATGCCGCGGCGCATAACAAAACCGCCCATACCGGCGCGGAGCTTGTGGGCGTGAATCTGGAGGGTCCGTTCCTGTGCAAAGCAAAAAAAGGTGCGCAGAACGAGGCATTTCTCCATGACCCGGACCCGGTGATGCTCCGCCGTTTGCAGGACGCAGCCGAGGGCATGGTCAAGCTGGTGACCATTGCGCCGGAGCAGCCCGGTTCTATGGAATTCATTCAGAAAGCGGGAGAAATGGGCGTGACCGTTTCTCTGGGCCATACCACGGCGGATTATGAAACCGCCACCGCTGCTTATGCGGCAGGCGCCCGGCAGGCAACCCATCTGTTCAATGCCATGCCCCCCTTCACCCATCGGGCTCCCGGTGTGGTGGGCGCAGCCTTTGACCATCCGGAAGTGAAGGTGGAGCTGATTTGCGATGGGGTCCATATTCACCCCAGTGTGATTCGGGCGGTGTTCCGTCTGTACGGACCGGAGCGCGTGATTCTGATTTCCGATTCTCTCCGTGCAACCGGTATGCCGGACGGAAAATATCCCTTCGGCGGTCAGGAAATCGTGGTGCACGGCAACCGGGCAACCATGGCCGATGACCCCAATACCTTGGCCGGCTCCGTCACAAGCGTGATGGGCTGCCTGCGTCAGGTAGTGTCTTTCGGAATTCCGCTGAAAGACGCTGTACGGGCGGCATCTTATAACCCGGCTCAGGTTTTGGGCATTGCAGACCGGGCAGGCAGTCTGGACGTAGGCAAAGAGGCTACGCTGGTTCTGCTGGACGAAAAAACTCTTGCAATCCGCGGCATTGTGCAGCGGGGCAAACGCATTTAATCCAAGCATCGTTTTTCAATCCGCTTCCCGCCGTTACTCCATTTCTATAACGGCGCGGGAGAACCAAAAAGGAGGAAAACCAACTGCCGGCCGGCGGTGCAACAGTGTGGAGACCTGTTGTAATGCAGCTGCGGTTCCGCTCCGTAGCTTGTGAGGACCTCGCCCGGAGGGGCGGCGTTCACGGCTTACGTTTATGTCAACTGTTTCGTTGCGCAACATCAAAAAAATCTATGACAACAAGGTGACCGCAGTTCACAGCTTTGATCTGGATATTGCGGATCAAGAATTTATCGTTCTGGTCGGACCCTCCGGCTGCGGTAAATCTACTACCCTGCGTATGGTGGCCGGTCTGGAGGAAATCTCCGAGGGCGAACTGTACATCGATGACAAGCTGGTCAATGACGTGGAACCCAAGGACCGGGACATTGCCATGGTGTTTCAGAGCTATGCGCTGTATCCCCACATGACCGTGCGGGAGAACATGGAATTCCCGCTGAAATTGAAAAAAGTGCCCAAAGACGAAATTGCCCGCCGGGTGAATGAGGCTGCGGAAATTCTGGACATTACCCAGTATCTGGACCGGAAACCCAAGGCATTGTCCGGCGGTCAGCGGCAGCGCGTGGCCATTGGCCGTGCTATTGTCCGGGAGCCGAAGGTGTTGCTGATGGACGAACCGCTGTCCAACCTGGACGCAAAGCTGAGAAACGAAATGCGCGCCGAGATTATCAAGCTCCGTCAGCGCATTGATACCACGTTTATTTACGTGACCCACGACCAGACTGAGGCTATGACGCTGGCTGACCGGATTGTGATTATGAAAGACGGTTTCATTCAGCAGATTGGCACGCCTCAGGACGTGTTTGAGCACCCCGCTAATATGTTTGTGGCCGGATTCATCGGTATGCCCCAGATGAACCTGTTTGAGGCAAAGCTGAACCGGAAAGACGGCGGCTATACCGTCTCCGTGGGCGAGGCGGAAATTCCTCTGGCCAAGGAGCTGGCGGACCGTCTGGCTGCCAAGCAGGTGGGCAGCATGGACGTGGTGGCCGGTATTCGTCCGGAACACATTCAGCTGAAGGACGAGGGCGCCGATGTGCTCCATGGCAAGGTGGACGTGTCCGAAATGATGGGCAGCGAAATTCATCTCCATGTGACGGCTGCCGGTCGGGACGTGGTTCTGCGCGTGCAGACGGCTGATTTGGAAAAGGGCCATCGTGGTGGATTTGAGTACGGTTCCGCACTGAACTTTACGTTCCGGAACGATTTGATTCATCTGTTTGACCCCACAACGGAAGAGAATCTGCTGCCGTTGGAATAAAAATGGAATCAAAAAACTCGGACTTGAAAAAAGTCCGAGTTTTTTGATTTCTTAGCGCCGCTGCAGCCGATACAAATCCGTGCGGCGGGCAGACATCAAAGGCAGCTGCTGCCGTACGCGGTCAATTTCTTCCAAATCCAGGTCCGCGGTGAGAATGGTTTCCTCTCCCTCGGCGCGGGAGAGCACCTTGCCCCAAGGGTCTGCGATGATGCTGTTGCCGTAGGAAACGTAGGACCCGTTTTCGTCCCGGGCGGGGGCGCAGCCTACGGTGAATACCTGATTATCCACTGCCCGGCTGCGGAACAGCAATTCCCAATGGAGGGGACCGGTTGTCATATTAAACGCCGCGGGAACCAGCAAAACTTTGGCACCCTCCAATGCCATGAGACGGCTGAGCTCCGGGAAACGGAAGTCAAAACAGATGCACAACCCCATGAGACCGAATTTTGTGGGGAACAGAGTGATGTCATTGCCGGGGGAGAAGGTATCAGATTCCCGGAAACATTGACCGCCCTCCACGGAAATGTCGAACAGATGAGCCTTCCGGTGCCGGGCAATCTGCGCGCCGTCGGGACCAAACACAAAACAGGTGTTATACAGCCGCTCTCCCTCCAATTCCGGAAAGCTGCCGCCCACCAGATAAATCTCATTTTCCGCAGCCAAACGGGAAAGAGTCTGCCAAATGCGGCCCTGCACCGGCTCGGCATGGGCGAGGAACGAGGCATTTTCATAAGTACAGACGAACATTTCCGGGAGAATGACCATATCTGCTCCGGCTTGCTTGGCTTGCCGCACTAACTGCCCGGCATGAATGAGATTTTCTGCCGGCTCGGACGTCACATTCATTTGAATCACGGAAATCCGCATAGACTTACCCTCCTGCTGTGAGTGATTTTCTTCAGAATAGCACAATCCAAAGTGCCTGACAAGCGGGGATTGCTTGAAGTTGCGATAGGGATATGATAGTATGAAATCAGAAAATGACAAGGGAGATGATTCCATGAAAATTACAAGTGTGAAAACCTTACTGGCGGTGTTGTTTGGAGTTGCAGTGCTGATTTTTGAAGGAGTCACCTTCAATGGTCAAGTGCAGAATCTGCTTTGGATGATACTGCTTGCCTATCTGTGCGTCAGAGGCTTGCTTGTCGCTTTTTCCGAGAAAGCCTATAAGGAGGAGCAGCAGAGAGTCTATCAGGGGCAAGCGCTTTATCTCGATTTATTCGGAAAATTCGGCTACGTTTTGCCGGACGCGCCGTTTGTTCTGTTCCTGCTGGTGTGTATTCTGGCGATTCTTCTCCCCGCGACGTCCCTTTTGCTGGCGATATGGATTGTCCTTTGGGCGGTTGCTTTGATTGGCGCGATTTGGCTGCGTTGGTACGTGTCCAAAGAGAAACGGCGGAGACAGGAAAACGGAGAATGGGGCGCGGCTGTGATGAGCGAGGCAGAAGAACAGACGTGGAAACGGGTCGGGCGGTGGCGTACGATTCTGTACTGTGTCATCATCGGCGTGGGAATTTTGGTGGGAATTTTCTTCAAATCTCCTGCGTATCTGTAATTCGAAATTTTGAAAAAAATCAAAACCAACATAGCTTGTTCCAAGGGATATTGCTTGACAAGCTTGGGCGGGATTGCTATGCTTACTGTATCTTTATAATGTGAGGAATGACCATGAAAGACGGTTTTTTGAAAGTTGGCGCTGCGGCGGTTTCCCTGACCGTTGCGGACGTACCGGGAAATACCCGGGTCATTCGGGAGAGTATTCAGAAAGCCCATGAGATGGGCTTGAATCTGGTGGTCTACCCGGAGCTGTGTCTGACGGGCTACACCTGCGGGGATTTGTTTTACAGCGATGTGCTCCAGCAGGCAGCTATGAAAGCATTGGAGGAGCTGACCCGGTTTACCGCCGGAAAGTACCCCGTGGTGATTGTGGGTCTGCCGGTGCGGTATCGGGGCAAGCTGTATAACTGCGCCGCCGTGCTGCGGGACGGGGCTTGTCTGGGCATTGTGCCGAAGGTGCATCTGCCCAACCACAGCGAATTTTACGAGCAGCGCCAGTTTACTTCCGGTGGAGAATTGCCCGCCTCTGCGGCTGTGGAGGTTTGCGGTCAGCCGGTGCCCATGGGAACGGATTTGCTGTTTGCCCATGACACCATGGAAAATTATGTGTTCGGCGTGGAAATCTGCGAGGATTTGTGGGCACCCTGTCCGCCTTGCGAGACTTTGTGCAGAAACGGTGCGTTGGTGATTGCCAATCTGTCCGCCTCCGATGAAGTTGTGGGAAAAGCGGAATATCGGAAAACACTGCTGTCTGCAACCACCGGCCGTTTGGCCTGCGGCTATATTTACAGCGCTGCCGGTCCCGAGGAATCTACTCAGGATATGGTGTTCTCCCGGCACAATCTCATTGGAGAAAACGGCACGATTCTGGCGGAAAATCCCCCCTTTGGTACGAAAGAGTTTACCGTTACCGAGCTGGACGTGAACAAGCTGGCCAACGAGCGCCACAAGAACAACACCATCGCCGACGATATGGAGGATTGCTGCCTCATTGCGTTCTCCCAGCCCATGCGGGAAACGGAGCTGACCCGCTATGTGCCGAAAAATCCCTTTGTTCCCGAGGACGACCGGGAATTGAATCAGCGGGCCGAGTCCATTTTGCAGATTCAGTCCTACGGTCTGGCCAAACGCCTGCGCCATGCTTGGGCAAAAACTGCGGTGATTGGCATTTCCGGCGGTTTGGATTCCACCTTGGCCATTTTGGTGGCGGTGCGGGCTATGAAACTGCTGAATCGGCCCATGACCGATGTTGTGGCTGTGACCATGCCCTGCTTTGGCACCACGAAACGGACCAAATCCAATGCGGTGACGCTGTGCGAGCTGTTGGGCGTGACTCTGCGGGAAGTGAATATCACCAAATCCGTGTTGCAGCACTTTGAGGACATCGGCCACGATCCGGAAAATCTGGACGTGACCTTTGAAAATGCGCAGGCCCGGGAGCGGACGCAGGTGCTGATGGACATTGCCAACCAGACCGGCGGCATTGTGGTTGGTACCGGAGACCTGAGCGAATTGGCATTGGGTTGGGCAACCTACAACGGCGACCACATGAGCATGTACGGTGTGAACGCCGGGGTGCCCAAAACGCTGGTGCGCCATCTGGTGCATTACGAAGCCGACATTGCCGCCACCGACACCCTGCGCACCGTGCTGCTGGACATTCTGGACACTCCGGTCTCCCCGGAGCTGCTGCCCGCCAAGGACGGCGAGATCGTGCAAAAGACCGAGGATCTGGTGGGCCCCTATGAGCTGCACGACTTTTACCTGTATCAGGTGCTGCGCTTCGGCTTTGGCCCGGCCAAGATCTTCCGGCTGGCAAAGGCCGCCTTTGCAGGCCGCCCCGAATACCCCGACAACGTGCTGTACAAGTGGCTGCGCAACTTCTACTGGCGGTTCTTCGCCCAGCAGTTCAAGCGCAGCTGCCTGCCGGACGGCCCCAAGGTGGGCAGCGTGACCCTTTCGCCCCGCGGCGACTGGCGCATGCCCAGCGATGCCTGTGCCGCCCTCTGGCTCGCCGAACTGGAACAGCTTTCGATCAAGGACTGACACATGAAACACAAAAAACTGCTGACCAATCTTCTGTTTGCCGCCGTCGTTCTGGCCATTGCCGCCGTTCTGCTGCTGGTGCGCAGCGCACACAGCAGCGGTTCCAAGCTGCGGGCCGAACTGATCTACGGTGACAACAACACTACCATGAACCTTCCGCTGGACAAGAACGATACCTACGACGTAGACACCGGGTACTACACGGTGCACATCGAGATCAAGGACGGTGCTGCCCGCTTTGTGGACTCCCCCTGCCCGGACCACATCTGTGAGAGCTTCGGCTGGCTGTCCAACGAAGACCAGACCGCCACCTGCCTGCCCGCCCGCGCGGTGCTGACCATCGTGCCGGCCGACTGAGCCTTGCGCTCAAAAGGAGATTTCCTATGAAGGATGATTCCAACCGTTCCCTGCGGCGTGTGAACCGCAAGAGCCGCAGTGCGGCAGACCGTACCGTGGAAGTGGACAGCTCCGCTTTTTTTGCGGAGGACCCGTCCCCCACGCCGCCGCCCCGGAAAAAGCCCGGTTCTTCTGCCCCGCGCCGCAGCGGTGCCCCGGCACAGGCTGCCGCCGCCCGGCCCTCCGCTTTCGGCAGGATCCTGCTGCCGGTGCAGGGCATTCTCAGTGCAGCCTCGCTGGTACAGCTGTGGCGCACCCAGATGCTGCCCGTGCTGTATCTGGTCATTCTGGCCGCCCTGCTGTTCCTGCTCTGGCTGCTGGTCAAGCGCTGTCAGGAGTACAATGTGCCCGGCAAGGTGTCCCGGGTGTTCTCGGTGTTCCTGTGCGCCTGCATGGCGCTGGGCTGTGTCTGGGCCCAGCAGGGTCTGACCGCACTGGACAACATGACCAGCGGTCTGCTCACCGGTGCCGAGGCCAACAAGATCACCAAGGAGCCTTTCGTCATCTACCTCAGCGGCGTGGACACCCGTGGTGAACTGACCGAAAAAGCCCGCAGCGACGTGAATATTCTGGCTGTGGTGAACCCCCAGACCAAGCAGGTGGCGCTGATCAACACGCCCCGCGACTACTATGTAGATCTAGCCGGCACCAACAGCAAGGACAAGCTGACCCACGCCGGTCTGTACGGCGTGGAGACCAGCATGGCTACCTTGGGCAACCTCTACGGCATCAATGTGGATCACTACATCCGCATCAACTTTGCGGGCTTCATCAATATCGTGGACGCCCTGGGCGGCGTGGACGTGTATTCCGACCAGGCCTTCACCTCAGTGGGCAGCCCCGGCTACTACGACCCC
>CAJMMY010000011.1 GCA_905214605.1 uncultured bacterium
TGTGGAAATCGTAAACTATCAGACCACCCAGCCGGACCCGGTGGCAGTGGCGGATTTGCCCTTCCCCACAAAGGTGAATCGGACGGATTACCAGACTCTGTGCCGCTGTTTGAAAAAGCGGAAAGGCGACGCCGGGGATTTGGAGCTGATTGCCGATTTGGAGCAGGCAGATTTTGTGGTGGATTTGTACGGCATTTGTTTCTGCGACAATCTGGAAAAGCGGGACTACCGGTATCTGACCATGATTGCCCGGAAACGGAAAGCCTCGCCCATTCTGTTCCTTGCGAAGAAAATGGGGAAAAAGGTGATCAAAAACACCGCCAGCTTTGGCCCGATGGAGACGGAATACAACCGGAAGTCCGCCGAGTACATGACCAAGCACGTGTACGATGTGCTGTGCGCCCGGGAAGTGCAGAGCAAAATCGCATTGCGCCACGCGGTGGGCAATCAGCGGGAAATTCTGCTGTCTCCGGACACGGCAAACCTGATGGACTTTACGCCGCAGCCGCGAAAACTGCGGGTGGGCATTTCTGCCTCCCATCAAATCGTAAAGCAGTGGGCATCGGAAGAGGGCTACGTGGCTTGCATGACCAAGCTGGGGCAGTATATCCATACCTTGGGGGCGGAAATTGTGTTCCTGCCCAATGAATACGACCCCAACAAGGCGGACAACGACGTGGCGGTGTGCTGCCAGATTCAGGACGCGCTGCGTCAAGCGGGCGTGGAGTCTACGGTACTGGACGTGCTGCACATGACCAGTACGGAATTGAAAAATGAAATTGCCGCCTGCGAGGTGGTGGTTGCCAGCCGGTATCATACCTGCGTGGCGGCGCTGTCTTCCGGCACTCCGGTGCTGGTTTTGGGGTGGCACTATAAATATCAAGAGCTGCTGAGCTTGTACAGCCAGAATCAATGGCTGATTCGGCAGGACGGCTGCACGGCAGAAAAACTGGTGAATCTGTTCGGACGATTCTGGAATCTCCGGGAAGAAAACCGGGAGACCATTCTGGCGCAGTACCCCGCTGTGAAGAAGAAGGTGCTGGAAACCGGCCGGCTGCTTTACGGTGGCTGCTGATGGAGAGCGTTGCATCAGTCAGTCGGAATCTGTTATGCACCGGCTGCGGCGGCTGCATGGCGGTGTGCCCGGTGGGGGCCGTTGCCATGGCGGAAAGCCCGGCGGGATTTCTCACGGCGCAGGTGCAGGCGCATTGCGTCGGCTGCGGAAAATGCCGGACGGTTTGCCCCAGTGTGCCGGAAAATACAAAGGACATTGTGCCGGAAGACTTGCTCCACGGCAAAGTGCAGGCGGGGTTTATCGGCTGCGCCAAGAACCCGGAAACCCGGCTGAATGGGCAATCCGGCGGCGTGGTAACGGCATTGCTGGCATATTTGCTGGAAAGCGGACAAGCAGACGGCGCAGTGGTGAACCGATTTGATTCGGAAACCCGGCGGCCGAAAGCGGTGATTGCGGAAACGGCAGAGGAGATTTATGCCTCGGCGGGGTCCTATTACACCCAATCCGCGGTGCTGCCGGTGCTCCGGGAAAATCCCGGGCGGAAGTTGGCAGCGGTGGTTCTCGGTTGTCAGGGGGAATCCCTGCACCTGATGGAAAAGCAGGCGCCGGAGTTGGTGCCGGAATACCGTATCGGTTTGATTTGCGCCGGGCAAAACAGCGGACACATGGTAGACGATATCTGTGAAAAAGCGGGAGCGCCCGCGCCCACGGCATTTCGGTTTCGGGATAAAAAAGCCGGCGGCTGGCCGGGAGAAATCACGGTGCAGACCGGGGAAGAGACCCAGACCCTGCCCAACCGCTATCGCCATCAAATCAAGCCGCTGTATGAGAGCTTTCGCTGCTTGAGCTGCTTTGACCAGATGAATGTCTGGACGGATTTGGTATGCGGCGACCCGTGGAATATTCCAGGAAAAGACACCCCGGAGGGGTGGAGCGTCATTCTGGCGCGGACGGAAAAAGGATTGCGGCTGCTCCGTCAAGCGGAGCAGGCGGGGGTGCTGGTGTTGGAATCCTTGTCCGAGAAAGAAATTTTCCGTGGGCAGACGGTAGACGACCGTCATCAGAACAAGGTTGCCGCGGCTAAGAAAGTGGCCGGGGAGCGGGGATGGGCGTATCCCTATGACCCGGAGCGGATTCAGCTGCCGGAGCCGTCGGCAAAGGCATTGGAGCGGAATCGGGAAAAGCTGGTGTACACCCGCAGCTATGCCGGGGCGAAAACACCGGAAGAGGCGGCTCGGTTGGCGGAGGAAAAACGAAACCGGAAACCGCCCTTGGCTGTCCGGATTCGAAAGTGGCTGAATCGTCGGAAAAAGAAATCATAACGTGCAAACACCCCAATGCGGCTTTGAGCGGTGCGGCGTTGGGGCGTTTGTGTGAAAGGAATGAGAGAGAATTGGGAAAGCCGCCAACGATTGAGAAATCGTTGGGCGACTCCCTCCGGTACATTCCCGGGCATTACCAACCACCGGAACCGGAATCCGATGGGTCGGTCGGCTGTGCGCCAACCACGGGAATGGGAAACTGCCGGGCATCTGTCATCGCGGGAGAGAAGAATTCAAGGGTGGGTGAGAATTCGGTTCCGAAAAAGTGATGGGCAAAGAGAGGGGAAACCCAAGAAAAACGGAAGGAGCATCTTTTCGCGAGACAGAGCCGGGGCCTTTCGGCGTTTCCGGATATCAATTGTATCGGTCCGCCGTTTCCGGAGGGGAACGGCGGTGTATGCAAATCCACCAGCGGGGCGGGGCGCCCGGCAGTTTCGACGAATGAAATCCGCTGCCGCGAAGCACAGATATCGCGGGGAGCGGGGCGCTGTTTTGAAACAGCAGCACGGGTGAAAAGACCCTGGGTTGAAACGGTCCGAATCGGGACCGCGTGGAACACACCGTAGTTTCCGTCGAGCTGCTTTGCTGGAATCGAGGAAGGTGCCGGAGAAAAAGTTACTGTGCAAAAAATTGAATTCGGGACGCATTTTCTGAAAGACGAATGCATTTCCTGTGAAGACTCGAAAAGATTAACATACAATAAATGCACTGTCAAGCGCTGCAAAGGCTGGGGAAAAACCAAAAATATCCCTATAAAATTGTGCAAAAAGACAAATGTGTTTGAAAACGCTGAAAAATGCATTGATGACTTGCAAAATAAAATGAAATTGAAAAGGAAATGAATAGTAATTCCGCTGTTTTGTTGAAAAATAAGTGAAAAAAATGATGATTTCCTTGCAGACTGGTGGGGAAAGAAAAAATTATAAAAAATAAGTTTTTTATGAGAAAAGAGACTGTGCAATAAATTTTGCCGCAGTCTCTTTTCATAGTTACAAGTTCAAATTCAGTTGGGTCAGGATTTCCTGCTCCACCTCGTTGGGGTAGCTGTCAACGGTGGCAACCTGCTGTTTGGTCACACCGTCTACGGCACCCAAAGCCACAATGTGACGCAGGTATGCCATGGCAATTTCATAGTCCGGGAGCAGGTCATTGCGGCCGGAAAGCAGCGCCAGATAAGCGCACAAGCCGAAAGCGCCCCAGTTGGAAACCGTTGCGATGACCAGATAGTCCACGGTGACCTCGCAGGGAACTAAAGACAGCTGATTGGTGATAATCTGCTGCAAATTGCCCATGCCGATTTCATTGCCCCCGTCGCCAACGCCAATGGAGGGAATTCCCCGGGTGCGGCCCAGCTCAAACAGCGCGTCTAACCGAGCATTGTGGTCGGCAATGCTGACACCCCGCATATTGGCGTAATCCCCGTGGATATTCCGTCCGCACCGCTCAATGGAAATGAGCAGGGTGGGGGCATAGCGGTCCAGCATATCGGCATAATCCGATTCCCCCATGGCGGTGTCGGCATACACGGTTTCAATGCCCTCGCTGTCGAAAAAGTCCCGGCAGAAGTCGTCGGTTACAATCACCGGAGAAAAGCCCAGCCGTTTCAGCGCCCGGGCCAGAAACATGGTGCCCGGAGGACCGTCAGTCTCTCCGGCACCGGCCACATAGAACCCGGTGGTCAGCAGCACATAGCCCCGGGGAACGTCCAGAATACACTGGGCGGCCCGCCGGCAGAAGTCTTTCGGACAGTACTCCCGGAGTAAATTCATGCCCCGTTGGGAGTGGAGCAGAATGATATCTTCAATGCTCTGCATAGGCAGTCCTCATTTCTCAACAATTTCCCCCAGCGGGGCAATCTGAATCCCGGCAGTCTGAAAGGCCGTCCGGATTTTCTGAACAAAGTTCAGTGCTTTGGGGCTGTCTCCGTGGACGCACACGGAGTCGGCCTGAATGGGGATTTCTTTTCCGGTGATGGCGGTGACGGTGCCTTTTTCCACCATGGCAACCACCCGGCGGACGGCCTCGTCCTCATCGGTAATCATGGCACCGGGCTTCGTCCGGGCCACCAAAGAGCCGTCCTCTTCGTATGCCCGGTCGGCAAACACTTCGCTTGCTGCCCGCAGACCCACGGTTTTTGCGGCGGAAAGCATTTTGCTGCCACTGAGCCCCAGAAGAATCAGAGAATCGTCCACCTGCGCAATGCCCTCGCAGATGGCAAGGGCCAGGGCCTCGTCTTTTCCGGCCATGTTGTACAAAGCGCCGTGGGGCTTGACATGCTGCATGGCAATGCCGTTGGCTTTGCAGAATGCGAGCAATGCGCCAATCTGGTACTGGACCATGGCTTTCACATCGTTGGGGGGAATGACCATATTCCGGCGGCCGAATCCTTGCAAATCCGGATATCCCGGGTGGGCGCCTACAGCCACACCGGCTGCCTTGGCCAGCTGCACGGTTTTGGACATGACCACCGGGTCTGCAGCATGAAATCCGCAGGCAACGTTGGCGGAAGAAATATGGGGCAGGACCTGACTGTCCAGACCCAAGGTATATGCACCAAAGCTTTCGCCCAAATCACAGTTCAAATCAATTTTATACATGGCTCAGCCTTTCAGTTCCACGTTTTTCACGTCGGTAATCAGCATGTGACCCGGCGCGTGGGTAATCACAAAGGGGGGCTTGGAGGCCATCACCGCGCTTTGGGGAGTGACGCCGCAGGCCCAAAATACCGGCACTTCCCCGGACTTTACGGGAACCGGGTCACCGAAATCCGTGCGATTCAAATCCTGGATTCCGATTTGAGCCGGGTCTCCGATGTGTATGGGAGCGCCGTGGACACTGGGAATGGCGGCGGTGACGGTGACGGCTTTGACCACCTGCTGATAGGGAATGGGCCGCATGGACACCACCATATTGCCATGGAATACCCCGGCGGGCTCGCAGGGAATGTTGGTGATATACATGGGCACATTGCAGCCCATGGTGTTGTGGCGCATTTCGATGCCGGCTTCAATCAGCTCCGATTCAAAGGAAAAGCTGCAGCCGATGAGAAAGCTCACCAAATCCTCCCGCCAAAGGTGGGAAACATCGGTGTACTCTCCCGTGAGAACGCCGTGTTCATAGACACGGTACTTGGGAATGTCCGTGGCAATATCTGCGCCGGGAGCAATTTTTTTCAAGGTCCGGCTGCCCACATCGCTGACTTCCAGAATGGGGCAGGGCTTGGGATTCCGCTGTGCAAACAGCAGAAAGTCATAGGCAAGGTCTTTCGGCAGCACCACCAGATTGGCTTGCGCGTAGCCGGGGCACATACCGGAAGTGGGAACGGTGATTTCACCGCTGCGAATCAAAGCGCGCACCTGCGCGGGGGTCATATTCTGCGTATCCATCGATTCAAAACCTCGTTTACCATTTTTTGAGACACAGTCCGGTTTTCCGCGCCAGACGGCGGAGCTGTTTCTGATGCTGCCGGTACAGCCGATTGGCCTCTGCTGCTGTGACCCATTGGAAATGAATCTTCGCTCCGGCAGTGCATTGGGCCAATTTGGGCAGGTCGGGGGAGATTACGGTGCCGATTTTGGCATAGCCGCCGGTGGTCTGCCGGTCAGCCATGAGAATAATGGGCTGACCGGAAGAGGGAATTTGAATAGAGCCAAAGGCAATGGCATCAGAAATGATGTCTACGCCGGCTTTGGATTCAATTTCCGGACCGGAGAGGCGAATCCCCATGCGGTCGGAATCCGGCTGCAGGGTATAGGTACCGGAAAGAAAGGTCTGTTTGCCCCGGTCGGTAAACAGGTCGTCCTGGGGACCGGGCACCACCCGGAGGGTGATTTCGTTGGAAAAAACCGGCGGCTCCAGATGCTTTCGGTAGTGATTATCCAGAAATACCCCGGTAACGGCTAAAGGCAATTCGTCACCGAATGCCAATTTTCTTCCTTGATAGCCGCCGATGGCGCATTTTAGATTGGTGGCACGGCTGCCCATCACCACGGGTACGTCAATACCGCCGGCTACGGCTAAATATGTGTACTTTCCCTGCTTTGCAACGGAGCAGACCAAAGTATCTCCGGCTTTTACCTCGATAGCGCGGTACATGGGAATGGGCGCACCGTTGAGTGTGGGAGACATATCCGCGCCGGTAAGGGCGAAGTAGGTTTTTCGGTCAAATACCACCGCAGCCCCTTGGAACACCATTTCCAGGCAGGCATAATCCGGGGGATTGTTCACCAGAATGTTGGCGGTGTACAGTGCGTCCGTATCCATAGGACCGGACACGGAAAAACCGGCGGCCTGATGGCCGAACCGGCCGGCATCCTGCACGGTGGTGAGTACGCCGGGCTGTAAAATTTTCAGACCCATGGTCACACCTCCTGCAGCACTGTATGCCGATAGGTTCCGGCGGCGATTTCTCGTTCAATGCGGTTGTATTCCTCTCGGGAGACCGGGGAGAACCGAATGTATTCTCCTGCGCTGTACAAAATGGCGGGCTCCCGGTTGGGGTCATAAGGGCGGACGGGGGTGCGGCCAATCAGCTGCCAACCGCCGGGGGAATCCAACGGATACACACCGGTTTGTTCACCGCCGATGCCCACGCTGCCCGCGGGAATTTTCGTCCGGGGCGAGGAAAGGCGGGGGGTGTGCAGCTTGAAATCCAGACCGCCCAGATAGGAAAATCCTGGAAGAAAACCCAACATATAAATCAAATAATCCCTGCCGGAATGGAGGTCGATGACTTCCTGCTCCGTCAAGCCTGCGTGTTCTGCCACAAAGGGCAGGTCGGCACCGAATTCCCCGCCGTAGCACACCGGGAGCACGTGCACCGTCCGCACGCCGGCAGCAGCCCCCTCTGCTCCGGGGAGCAGAGAAGTCAGCTGTCGAACCAGTTTTTCATAGGTTGTGACCATCGGGTCATACACCACAGATACGGTGCAGAAGGTGGGAATCAATTCCCGAACGGCTTTCAATCCGGCACGCTCCACGTTTCCGGTGAACAGCGCTACCCGGCGGTTGACGGATTGGGAAATCTCGCTGCCGAACCGCACCACAAGGGTGCTGTCTCCGGCGGGAGAGAATGCTGCGGACGTCATATTACAGAGACTGAATGCCGCAGTAGTCCAGATATTCCTGAATGACGGTATCCTGTAGCAGCTTTACCAGCTCCGGAGCCTTGCCGCCGATGGGCTTGCCCTCAAAGGTATCGGCAAAGGAGCAGAAGTTGGAAGAACTGGTGACCAGAACTTCGTCTGCATCCCGGAGCTCATCCAGAGTGAAGGGGGTTTCGTCTACGGGAATGCTGTGCTTTTTGCATGCCTTAATCAGATGATTCTTGGCAATGCCGGGGAGAATGTAGCAGTCATTGGGGTGGGTTTTCAGCACACCGTTTTTCAGAATGGAGATGTTGGAGTGGGCGCACTCGGTTACGATGTTGCCCCGATGGAACACGCTTTCGTAGCAACCCTGCTCCTCTGCATGCTGAGCAGCCAGAACGCTGGGCAGCAGGTTCAGCGTCTTGATGTTGCAGTACAGATAGCGCTTATCTTCCATTTCGGTCAGCTGAATGGGCTGGCTGAAATCCCGGAACTGTTTCGGGGTCACGGTAATCCAGAAGTTTGCCGTTGCATTCACGGGGAATGCATGGGTCCGGGCAGCGGTTGCACGGGTTACCTGAAAATATACAAAGCTGTGGGGGTTATCCACACGGGAGACCACGTCTTTCAGAATCTCCTTCAGTTCCGGCTTGGTGTAGGGAATCTGAATTCCAATCAGCCCGGCGGAGTTATACAGACGGTCTACGTGTTCGTCCAGCAGGAAAATCTGACCGTTGGCGGCAGCGGTTGCGTCATAAACACCGTCACCAAAGTAGCAGACGCGGTCATTCATGGGAACCATCATATCCTCGGGGGTACCGATTTTACCGTTGTAGTAAGCAATTCTTTCCATAGCTTGTCATCCTTCTTTCTAAGCATTCGAGGGGGAAAATGATAAAAAAGAAACCATGACTCCGGTGATGCCGTTGTCATGGTTAAACAGTGATTTTCCACCGCAGCGTTATTGTATATGATTCGAAAGCGTCTGTCAATCGTTCTGGGGGAAATATGAAAAAATGTTGGAAAAATCGTTTGATGGTGTGATTCTTTACACGGGAAAAGAGTTCTTTACGGTTTCTTTACGTTGCCGCGGCGGAGGACTTTACAGTAGGACGGTATACTCAAGCTGTAACCCGATGAAGGGAAGAAAATCCAAACGACGTAAAAGAAATGGAGAAATGAAACGATGAAAAAACTGATTGCAGGTGTTTTGACCGGCGTAATGTGCCTGTCTCTGGCTGCATGCGGCAGCAAAACCGAAACTCCCGATGCAACGGATGATGCAAATCAGGGCGGGGAAACCAAACTGTCCGGTACCGTAACCACCAACGGCTCCACCTCTATGGAGAAAGTGATTCTGACGCTGTCCGAGCAGTTCGGCCTTGATTACCCCGACGTAAAAGTTTCCTATGACCCCACCGGCTCCGGTACCGGCGTGGAATCCGCAAAGAACGGTACGGCAGACATCGGTCTGGCCTCCCGCGGACTGAAAGACGAGGAAAAAGCAGCCGGTCTGACCGAAACGGTTGTGGCTCTGGACGGTATTGCCGTAATTGTGAACAGCAACAGCGCAGTGGAAGACCTGACTGTGGACCAGATTGCAAAAATCTTCACCGGTGAAATCACCAACTGGTCTGAAGTGGGCGGCGCTGACGGCGAAATTGCCTGCATCGGCCGTGAGGGCGGCTCCGGCACCCGGGATGGTTTTGAGTCTATCACCGGTACTTCCGACAAATGCGTGCTGGCACAGGAACTGACCTCTACCGGTGCTGTGATTGAGGCTGTAAAGAACAATCCCCAGGCCATTGGCTACGCATCTTTGTCCGCTGTGGAAGGCAAAGACGGCATCAAGGCTGTGACCGTAAACGGTGTGGCTTGCTCCGAGGAAACTGTGAAAGACGGCAGCTATGAGATTCAGCGGCCCTTTGTGTTCGTCACGAAAGACGGTGTGACCCTGAGCGATGCTGCACAGGCATTCTTCGACTGGGCAACTTCCGCCTCCGCTGCTGACCTGATTCGCTCCGCAGGCGCTGTTCCTGTGGCTTAATCGAATTCCGCAAGACGAAAGTTTCCCCCAAATCCCACACTCGGGATTTGGGGGAATTTGATAAGACGCAAGCGCGAAGGGAGCATTTTGTGGAAAAAGAAATTGTTTTGAAACCGACGGCAACCCGGGAAAAGAAAAGCCTGCCGGAGCGGTTCAAATTGCGGTACGGTCTGCACACTGCGAAAGATGTGATGGAATTTGTAGTCAACGGGGTGTTTCTGCTTTGCGGATTCACCGCAGTGGGCTGTGTGCTGTTTATCTGCATCTATCTGATTGCAGCCGGTCTGCCGGCCATTTTTGAAATCGGCCCGGCGAAATTTCTGTTCGGAACCACTTGGGCGGGCAAGCAGGGGCAGTTCGGAATTCTGCCGTTCATTCTCACCTCTGTGGCCGGTACTGCCGGCGCGGTGGTCGTGGGTGTGCCGGTGGGCATTCTGACAGCCATGTTTCTGGCAAAGGTGGCACCACCGAAATTGGCGGGTGTGATTCACTCCGCTGTGGAGCTGCTGGCGGGCATTCCCTCCATTGTCTACGGTCTGGTGGGTATGATTGTACTGGTGCCGTTCATTCAGAGAACCTTCGGATTGTCCTCCGGCGCTTGCTTGTTGGCTGCCATTGTGGTGCTGGCCATTATGATTCTGCCGTCTATTATCAACGTGGCGGAGACTTCTTTGAAGGCGGTGCCGAAAGAATATGAAGAGGCCAGTTTGGCACTGGGCGCTACGAAAATCGAGACGATTTTCCGGGTGAGCCTGCCTGCCGCCCGATCCGGTGTGGCAACTGCCATTGTACTGGGCGTGGGCCGCGCCATTGGCGAGGCAATGGCCATTATCATGGTGTCCGGCAACGTGCCCAATATGCCCGGCAGTCTGTTCACCTCTGTGCGGTTCCTGACTACCGCCATTGCATCGGAAATGTCCTATGCGGCGGTGGGCTCGCTGTGGCAGCATGCCCTGTATTCCGTGGGTCTGGTGCTGTTCCTGTTTATTATGCTGATTAACGTATTCCTGAATGTGTTCATTAAGAACAAGAAAGAAGGCTGAGCATGGAACGATTGAGTTTGCGGCGGAATGTCTATGACAAGACCATGAAAGCGCTGCTGTATCTCTGCGGCGGGTTGGTCTGTGCGCTGTTGGTATTCCTGATTGGCTATATATTCTACCGGGGTCTGCCTTATATTTCCTGGAATCTGATTTCCACCCAATCCAGTATGCTGAAGGGCACCATCGGAATCCTGCCCCATATTTTGAGTACATTATATATTATTGCCGTTGCCATGGTCATCGTTCTGCCCTTGGGTGTGGGCGCAGCTATTTATCTGACGGAATATGCCACCAACCGGAAACTGGTGAATCTGATTGAATTTGCCACGGAAACCCTGACGGGCATTCCCTCCATTATCTTCGGTCTGGTGGGTATGATGGTGTTCGTGCAGCTGTTGGGATTCGGCGCCGGTGTGCTGGCAGGCGGCTTGACCCTGGTGGTGATGATTCTGCCCACCATTATCCGCACCACGCAGGAATCCTTGAAAACTGTGCCCCAATCCTATCGGGAGGGCGCACTGGGTCTGGGTGCCGGCAAATGGCGCATGGTGCGCACAGTGGTGCTGCCCAACGCTGTGGACGGCATTGTCACCGGCTGCATTCTGGCTGTGGGCCGCATTGTGGGCGAATCCGCCGCACTGCTGTTTACCGCCGGATTTGGTACGGTTCTGTACAACTTCGGCGAGGCGCTGCACAATTCCTCCGCCACGCTGACTGTGGCTTTGTACCTTTACGCCAACGAGCGGGGCGAAACGGACATTGCCTTTGCCATTGCGGCCATTTTGATGGTGCTGACGCTGGCAATCAATCTCTCGGCCAATCTGATTGGGAAAAAGCTGAAGAAGTGAAGGAGAATTCCTATATGAATGCAATTTTGGAAACACGGCATCTGAATCTGTGGTACGGCACGAATCAAGCGCTGAAAGATATTAACCTTGAAATGCCGGAGCATCAGGTGACCGCTTTAATCGGACCCTCCGGCTGCGGAAAATCCACGTTTTTGAAAACGCTCAACCGCATGAACGACTTGATTCCCGGTGTGCGCATCGAGGGGGAGGTTTTGTATCAGGGAAAGAATATTTTTGACCCGCAGGTGGACGTGACTTGGCTCCGCCGTCATGTGGGCATGGTGTTCCAGAAACCCAACCCGTTCCCTATGTCCATCTATGACAATATTGCCTACGGTCCCCGGACCCACGGCATCAAAGGCCACAAGGAACTGGACGAAATCGTGGAACGGTCTCTCCGGGGCGCTGCCATCTGGGACGAGGTGAAGGATCGGCTGAAAAAATCTGCACTGGGTCTGTCCGGCGGTCAGCAACAGAGAATCTGCATTGCCCGGGCGCTGGCTGTGGAGCCGGACGTGCTGCTGATGGATGAGGCAACTTCTGCGCTGGACCCCATTTCCACCTCGAAAATCGAGGAATTGATTGACGATCTGAAAAAAGACTACACCATTGTCATTGTCACCCACAATATGCAGCAGGCAACCCGTATTTCCGACCGGTGCGCATTTTTCCTCCACGGCGAACTGGTGGAGGCGGCGCCTACGGAGCAGCTGTTCTCCGTGCCGAAAGACAAGCGGACGGAAGATTACATTACCGGCCGATTCGGCTGAGAAAGGGAGCGGGCAGCATGAGAAAAACATTTGACGCGGAACTGACGGAGCTGGGCACCCAACTGACGGAGATGGCGGCAACGGCCCAGGACGCCATTGATTTGGTGACGGCATCGTTGTCCCGGGGAGAAGAGAGCGGCGCAAAAGCCGCCATTACCCTCACCGGCAGCATGGACCAGATGGAAAAGGACATTGAAAATAAATGCATGTCTCTGCTGATGCGGCAGCAGCCGGTAGCACGGGATTTGCGGACCATTTCCGCGGCCATGAAGATGGTTACGGACTTGCAGCGCATCGGCGACCAGGCCATGAACATTGCGGAAATCTCTCTACTCATGGCAGGGGATGGCAAGAAAACGGAAGTGCCGGAGGACATTGTTACCATGAGCCGGCAGGCGGGTATGATGGTGCGCAGGGCAATCGGGGCCTACGCGGAAAAGGACCCGGTGACGGCTCGCGGGGTGATGGCCCAGGACGATGTGGTTGACGCGCTGTTTGTGCAGGTCAAGCAGGAACTTACCGAGCGTATTGCCGCCCGGGAGGACCATTCCGACCGTGCGGTGGACCTGATTATCATTGCAAAATATCTGGAGCGTGTGGCAGACCATGCGGTGAATATTGCCCAGTGGGCGGTTTTCTGCGTCACCGGTCAGCTGTAAATCGGAATTATTCTGCAAAATCCTTGCGTTTTTTCCATCATTCGACAAAATTCGACAAAGCCTCCCGAAGTGCTGTGTTAAGATCGCTATACATTATAATATATAGTGCCATGCACAAAAAGGAGGAACATATGTTTGAATTTATGAAACGGCCGAAACGGATGCGCTTTGCGACACTCGCGGAGCTCTGGCTGGAGGACATCAACGGCAAGGTCAAGGAATCCACCCGCGCGAACTACCAAACGCTGCTGCGAAAACATCTATTACCCACATTCGGTCCGCTGTACGTCCGGGATTTGACCACGGAGCAGCTGGCCGAATTTTTTTCGTCCATGGAAGAAAACGGCTTGTCTCCGTCCACCCGCCGGTCGATTCAACTGGTTCTGCAAATGATTCTCCGCTACGGCGCGGCCACCGGAAACTGCGATATCATGCTTTTTCCCGCGCTACCCACCATGCCCCGGGGCACCGTGGGCACATTGACGGGCGAAGAATGCTACAAACTGGAGTGCTGGATTGAGCAAAACATGACCCCCTGCAATCTGGGAATCCTCCTTTGCATGTACACCGGAATGCGCATCGGGGAAATCTGCGCCCTGCGGTGGAGCGACATCAATCTCCGCACCGGCACAGTGACCATTGGCAGAACTCTCCAGCGGGTGACCGACCGCTCCGGCGACGGCTCCCATTTAATGATCGCCTCCCCGAAATCCCGCAGCGGCAGCCGCTGTATTCCCGTACCCCGGCAAATCCTCCGGGAATTGAAACGCTGGGCCCGAGAACCCACGGATTATCTCCTCACCGGGACGCCGGAACCCATGGAACCCCGGAAAATGCAGCGGAAATTCAAGCGCTGTCTGGAATTGGCAGAGGTCCGCCCGGTAAAATTCCACACCCTCCGCCACACCTTCGCCACCCGCTGCATGGCAACGGATTTAGACCCGAAAACCCTCAGCTACATTCTCGGTCATGCCAATGTTTCCACCACCATGACGGTGTACGTCCACCCCAGTTTGGAGCAAATCCGCCGCTGTCTGGACCGATTGCCGGAGCAAAAACTGGCATAGCGGGGGAGGGGTAACCCCCGGCTCCCTCTGATGAGGGAGCTGTCAGCGCAGCCGGAATCGTCCGGGAGATACGCCACATCGGCTCCCTCTGATGAGGGAGCTGTCAGCACAGCTGACTGAGGGAGAGAAAATCCCGATTTCGCGTTTTGCAGCTGCGACTTTGTCCTTTAATGTTGCATTTATGCAAACCGGGCAAAAAAACTTGCACAAACCCGGTCAGCGGGAATGTGACATGGAATGTTACACTTCCGTTACAGGCCCGAAAAAGGCTTGCATCAAGGAAAAAGGTGTGGTACTATGCCATTGTAATTAGACGAGATATCCGCAGATGTATTTCTAAATATGTCTTTTAATGTCTAATTAAGCGACACTTTTATTCGTTTTTGGGTGAATAAAGGGGTCCC
>CAJMMY010000012.1 GCA_905214605.1 uncultured bacterium
GGTCTCCAGACCAGAAAATTTCCCTATATACTGGCGGGAAACCAGTTTCCCTCTCTCCCGTCGGGAGAAACGGTTAAATAATTACAACGTCACTCAGCCCATATCCCATGGCAATCTCAGCCAATTGCCGCAGCTGTTCCTGCGTGGGCGGGGTCAGCGTTTTGTATGCCTCCCGAACCCCCATGGGCCGGTAGCAAATGATTTTATACCGGGTGTCGAAACAACTGTTGTCCACCAAAACCTGACAGACATTCCGTACCGTAGCCCCGCAGTCGAACAGCTCCGGCACCACCACAGTCCGCACCTCCGGCAGCTTTCCGTTTTCCGCCAGCCAGTGCAGATTCTTCAGTACCGCGGCATTGTCCTGCCCGGTCACCCGCTTGTGGTCCTCCGGCGTCCATGCCTTAATATCCAGCATCACCCCGTCCGTCACCTGCATCAGTTCCGGATCGGTGGAAAAATCATAACTGCCGTTGGAATCCAACAGCGTATGCAGCCCCTCGGCTTTTGCCAGCGTCAGAAATTCCACCAGAAAGTCCCGCCAACGGGTACATTCTCCCCCGGAAACGGTAACGCCCCGAATGAACGGCATGTTCTTCCGAACCTCTGCCATTACCTCTTCCGCCGTAAGCGCGCGGGTTCTGGGAGAGGACCCGTGAGGGCAGTGATGAAAGCACTCATCGCACAAAACGCATTTGGTAATATCGTAATGCACCCGACCGTCCACAAACGTAAGCGCCTGTGGCTTGCAGTACGGTACGCAAGCGCCGCAGTGCAGACAGGTGTGAATGGTCTCCGGGTTATGACAATACCGGCAGTTGAATCCGCAGCCCTGCAAAAACACAGCCGTCCGGTTTCCCGGTCCGTCCACACTGCTGAACGGAATAATTTTATTGACTGTAGCCCGAACCATAACTCACCGAATCCGACGGTCCAGAATCTTATTGTTCTTCACGGAACCAAGGCCCAGACCCGTGGTATTCTGGCGCACATTGTGACCTGCGTCCAGTTTTTCCATCTCGCTGCGTTTGACCAGATAGCCGGTCACGCGAATCACGTCGCTGTCACTTCCGTAGAAGGACAGATACCGCAGGTTGATGCCCATACCGCCCCGGATAATATCCAGCACATACTGGGGATTTTTGTGAACCGTCAGGTCCATGGGGAAAATATCACCGGTGCCGGAGGGGAAGTAATGATGGAACAGCTTCAGCACGTTCAGATGGTCCACCAGTTCGTCCGGCTCTTCCCCAATGGGAATCCGGGTGCCGGGTGCGCAGTTCTTATCGTCTGCCAGACCCACCTGTGCATGGAGCAGGAAGTGACCTCCGGTGCATTCGCAGTAGGGGTTCACATGATGGTCGTTGAAGTCCTTGATAATCTCCATGATTTCCACGCCCAGCTGATTGGCCCGGTCGCTGTGTCCGAACCGCTCGTGGCAGCCTTCCATTTCCAGCAGCGTGTTCACGCACTCTGCCATGCCCACCAGACCGTACATTGCGGTGAACTTCTCCCGTTTCACAAAGCCCTCGGTCACCAGGAAACTATCCTTGAACCAACCGCTTTCCTCCACCAGGAACCGAATCCGCTCGTCCATGTACCGCGCCATAATGTCGCAGACATAAGGCAGCTGATTGGTTTTGAAATCCTCAATACTCTTTGACCGTTTTGCAATGTTGGACAAAATCAGACGGCACAGCGTATAAGAACCGCCGCCCTTGTACAGTCCGTTGTAGCAGCTTGCAATGCAGTAATCGTCTCCCAGTTCGGAGCGGAACATCTCATCGTTTGCAAAGCTGGGTTTTGCGGAATGGAGCGCGCAATCGATTCCGGCCAACACAAACTCATCCGGCGTATCCTTGGACACCCGCATGGTCAGGTTGGGCACGGCATTTTCCAGTTCAGCCTCCACCTGCAGCAGCAGATAGCCAAACCGGGTTGCCTTGGGTCCGATGTCCGCATGGCAGAAGGAGTCCAGAATCGTCCGGTCCACCATGGTCAGCCACAGCCGCAGCGCTTTTTTCACTTCCTCATCACTCAAATCGGTGATATAGGGGTCCAGCAGCGTATCCAAATCGCCGATATACACCGGATAGTTGGTGATACTGGGGATATTGTGATACATAATCATCAGATTGTTCAGCGCCTCGTAGAAATCCCCCGCAGGTCCCAGCTGCAAAAATTCGCTGCCTTCCTTCAGGAACTTCTCAAAGTCAATGCAGATGTACCGGGGGCGATAGGGTGCGTCACCCTCGTTCAGGTTGCAGATGCACTTGGTATCAAAGTCGCACCGCATCAATTCGTCCAGACCTTCCGGCTCATCCAAAACCGTCAGAAAGTTCTCCGCCGCTCTGGCCAGATTCGTCACCTTCTGCTCATGACTGGTGGTGGGGTCCGTCAAATCATGGTAGATTGCCTGCCGCTTTTCTTCAATCATTTCCGGCGTTAATACACGTTTCATAGCAAACCTCCTATGTCGCAAAAACTCTATGTCCTCATCGTCATAAAAACTGCGCGAAAAAGCGCAGCAATCGGATGATAAATTGTCATAGCATGTCGTTTACATTCTAACATGATTGATGAAAAGTTTCTACCATTTTTCGCTGAAAAATAAAAAAACGTACCACAAAAAGTGGTACGTTTTTGAGATAGCTTTTTGATTAGCCTGCCAGAGTGAATGCGGGGCACTCTTCCACGGTGGAAGGAACGGTCACTTTGCCGTCCAGAATCTGCTGCTTTGCATCTTCCACAGCAGCAATCACGTCCTCGCTCAGCAGATCCTGAGTGGGAGCGATGTCAACGCCGCCGTTGGACAGGTCGTACAGATGCTCACCGCCGACGAACTCGCCGTTCAGAACAGCCAGAGAGATGTCCTGAGAAGCGATGTCAACGCGCTTCATAGCAGAGGTCAGAACGGTTTCGGGAGCCAGGTAAGACTGGTCGGAGTCAACGCCGATTGCGTAGATGCCGCTGTCAGCGCAGGTAGCAATCACGCCGGCACCGGTACCGCCGGCAGCATGGTAGATGATGTCAGCGCCCTTGGTGATCATGTCGGTAGCAGCTGCGGAACCTGCAGCAGCGTCAGCAAAGCTGTTTGCATTGTACTGCAGAACGGTTGCATCGGGGTTAGCAGCCAGAACGCCGGAGACATAGCCCACGCCGAATCTGTTCATGTTGTCGGAAACCATGCCCTGCACGTAACCAACGGTGTTGGTCTTGGTGGTCATGCCTGCAACCACGCCTACCAGGTAGGAAGCCTGCTCCTGAGCGAACATCAGGCAAGCAACGTTAGGCAGATCAGCATTGCTTGCATCATCGATGATAGCAAACTTCTGATCGGGGTTTGCCTCAGCAGCCTCGCGGGTAGCGTCAGCCAGCATGTAGCCCACGCAGATGATCAGGTCGTAATCCTCGTCCAGGAAAGTGTTGATGTTTGCGGAGTAGTCAGCGTCGGTGGAGCTTTCCAGGTACTGCACTTCGATAGCGTCGTTCTCAGCAGCCAGTTCCTGCAGGCCTTCCCATGCGGACTGGTTGAAGGACTGGTCGTTCACGCCGCCCACGTCGGTCACCATGCCGACTTTGATGGTAGTGGTCTCTTCGCCCTGATTGTCATCGTCGGTAGTGGGGTTCTTCTTCTCGCCGCAAGCAGCCAGAGTAAAGACCATAGCCAGAGCCAGAACCAGAGCCAGAATCTTTTTCATGTTCATGTTGTTTCATCCTCCTGATTTTTTTATACTTTACCGCGTGTGCGCGGATAGTACACAGAAATTTACACGATGTTTTTAACATGATGAATACAATTGTTCCGCCGCCCCATTTATGTAAAAAAGGCCGCAAGAAACCCGCAAGGTTTCCTCAATTTCACGTTAAGTATACAACAAGTACAAATCGAAATCAATAGGAAACCATGCAGAAATGTGTAATTTTACATTTTGCTCATCTTTACAGCCGTGTCCAGCGCGATTTCAATCATCTGGGTCATAGCAGTCTGTCTCTGCTCCGCGGTCAGATTCTGACCGGGCACCGTGAGATGATCGGAAATGGTGCACAGGCACAGCGCCCGCTTCCCGGCCCGGGCAGCCTGCATATACAAGCCGGCAGCCTCCATTTCCACCGCCATAACGCCCATGCGTGCCCAGTCGGTGTTGGGAATTTTTCCGTCGCCGTCATAGAAAATGTCGGAAGAGAGAATATTGCCCACGTGCATCGGAATGTTCTTTTCTGCGGCAGCCTCTACCGCAGCGGACAGCAGGGTGTAATCCGCAATGGGGGCAAAGGTTCCGGGCAAACCGAACTGGCAGGCAAAATTGGAATCGGTGCAGGCGCCCATACCGGCTACCACATCCATCACATTGAGCTTGTCGTTGATTGCACCGGCGCTGCCGATTCGAATGATGTTGTCCACATCATAGAAGTTATACAGCTCATAGCTGTAAATACCGATGGACGGAATCCCCATACCGCTGGCCTGCACCGTCACGGGAACGCCCTTCCATGTACCGGTGTAGCCCTGCACACCGCGAACATTGTTCACCAGTACGGGGTCGGTCAGGAAATTTTCGGCAATGAATTTTGCCCGCAAGGGGTCGCCGGGCATCAATACGGTTTTGGCGATTTCACCGGCTTTGGCTGTATTATGGGGAGTTGGAATCTGAGACACAGGAAATTCCTCCTTCGCGTTATTTTTTTGTCTCTATGGTCTCAATTATAATGTAGGAAACCTGTAAAGTCAAATTGCATATTCGGTCGAAGTATGTTAAAATCATGTAAACTTTGAGTAAATGCTTCGGAGGAGAGAAAAGCATGGGTGTTCTGACCATTGGCATTGCCGGCGGTTCCGGTTCCGGAAAAACCACAATCACCAACCGCATTGTGGAGCGATTCGGAGACGATGTTTCCGTAATTTACCACGATAATTATTATAAAGCCCACGATAATATGAGTTATGAGGAGCGTTCCCGGTTGAACTATGACCACCCGGACGCTTTCGAAACGGACCTGATGATTCGGGATTTGCAGCAGCTGAAAGTCGGCCACGAGATTCATTGCCCGGTGTATGACTATACCGTGCATAACCGGTCCCAGGAAACCATTTTGGTCAAGCCCGCCAAGGTCATTATCGTGGAGGGCATTCTGATTCTGGCAGAGCCGGAACTGTGCAACGAAATGGATATCCGCGTCTTTGTGGATACCGATGCCGATGTACGGATTCTGCGGCGCATTATCCGGGACGTCAACAAACGGGAGCGTACCTTGGAATCTGTGGTCACTCAGTATCTGACCACCGTCAAGCCGATGCATGAGGCTTTTGTTGAGCCCAGCAAGAAAAATGCCCACATCATCATTCCCGAGGGCGGCCAGAATCTGGTGGCATTGGACATGGTGATGGAGCGCATCAAAGCCCATCTGAATTCCTAAGGAGACGCACATGGCAAAATTATATTTTAAATACGGCGCCATGGGTTCTTCCAAATCCGCTCAGGCACTGATTACAAAATTCAATTACGAGGAATTGGGCATGTCCGTCTGGCTCATCAAACCCAGTGTGGATGACCGAGACGGCGCGGATATTGTCCGCTCCCGCATCGGTCTGCAGGCTGTGGCGCAGGTGATTACCCCGGAGCAGAGCATCAAGGAGGCTTATCAAGCCGCCGGAAAACATGATGTGATTATTTCCGATGAATCCCAGTTCTTTACGGAAACCCAGATTGAAGAGCTCCGGGATATGGTCGATGACGAAGACGTTCCCGTGCTGTGTTTCGGTCTGCGTACGGACTTTTTGACCCGGTTCTTCCCCGGCTCTCAGCGGCTGATGGAGCTGGCCGATTCCATTACGGAAATCAAAACCGTCTGCTCCTGCGGCAAAAAAGCCACGGTAAATGCCCGCATTGACGGCAATGGCAATATCATCACCGAGGGCAGCCAGGTCTTTTTGGGCGGCAACGACTCCTATGTGGCCATGTGCCATAAATGCTGGAAAGACAAAATCGCCCGGCAGTCCGGCTATGCCGATACCCTGTTTGAAACCAAATAATTTCCCCGACAAATGCAAAACTCCGGAAGCGGTTTGACCGCTCCGGAGTTTTATTTATAATAACCTTATAATAACCGAATACACCGTGAAATATACGCAATGGCGTCCTGCCCGGTGAGACATTGCTCCGGCGGCAGCGCCTCCATGTGGTCCAGCCAAACGTTCAGCTGCCGGTTCATTCCCGTGGAAGAAACGGTATATGCCACCCGGTCCCGATTTTCCTCGTTGGTCAGAGCAAATGCCGTGTGCTGACTTAAAAACAGCGACGTAGGCAAATCGTCATAGCTGCAAATGCTGTTCTGGGTGGAGAGAATGTACAGCTTTCCGGGATTCTCCTGCAGCTGCCGGAGCATGTACTGCAAATGAACCAACCGATCTTCCGGCGCAATTTCCACCGTACTGCCGAAAGCCATCAATTTGCCGGTGTAAATATAGTCCACCAATGCGGATTGATACAGCAAAATGGACTCGAAAAACTGAGAGCCGTCCAGAAACAGCCGCTGCTTTTTCATCATTTCCTTTTGCCCGCTCAGCAGCTTTTCCTGCAATTCCTCCGGGAAGAACAGGGGCTGCATCCGTTTCAGCAAGCAGCGGCACCGGGGCTGCATAAAGTAATCCAGAAAATACTGATTCTGCAGCAGCTTTCCCAACGGCTCCCGTTGGGTCATTGCCGGTCGATTCCGCACATAGTTTGCCGCAGACACGCCGTATTTCCCCACCACCTCCGGGTCACGGGTCTCCATCAGCTGCATCTCCCGGGAAAACGGTACCCGAAGATATTGCAGCAGCAAACCGTCCCGAATCAGGTAAATATACCCGGCTTTTCCGTTTCGATATTCGTAGAATTCATAGGTGATTTTCTGCCGCAACCCCATCAGATAGCAAAACGACCGGCAGGAAATATCCACCCGCTCCGCCAGCTCGTCCAAATCCACAAACTGTAGAATCCGCACAGAGCAATCCGGACCCACAGCGTCCAAAACCCGCTGAAAGAAGAATTCATTGTTCTTGAATTGTGCGTGAATGGGCATAGTGCAAACCATTTCCAGCTGCCGGTTGCTGTTGGAAAGCTCTCGCAGGGATTCAAAAATGCTCTCCGGAAATCCCACCGTTTCCTTAACGGAAGACAGCGAGGCATTGCACTGCTCCGATTTCACAGTGCGGGGTATCATCTGTTTCCGGTCGGCGCGGTAAGTGTCCATCAGCAGCTGCAGCAGCGCCCCGGAAAAATCCGCCACATCATTGGAATTCTCACATTCCAAGTCAAAGCGCTCCACGATTTCTCCCCGCCGCTCCGGCGGGCAGTTTTCTCCCAGATAACCGGCCATTTGCCCCAGCAGTGCGTCATTATTCCGCAGCGCCGGCAGTTTCTGCCCGCTGATCCAGCGGCTGACATAAGAGGCGTCATAGCCCAGCGCCGCCGCAAGATTGCATCGTTTCACGCTGCACAGTCCGGTCAGCTCTCCCAAAATTTCTCCGAATCGCATATTTCTCCGCCCTCCTGCTCCGTTTCTTGAACGGACAACTTTCCTCTTGCCCACATCTTTTCAACATTTTTGGCATTTTCCTGCCTTTCATTATAATTCCCGCCCACCGATTCCGCAACAAAAATCTGATTTTCCAACATTTTGCGGTACTTGCCCACATTTTAGTCAAGTTGTCAACTTGCGGCAATTTTCATCAACCACATGCATTTCCATACCGTCTCCCCATCTGTTACAATGGTACCATCCAAAGAAAAGACGCTATGAAAGGAGCAATCACTTATGACCATTGATGCGGATAAAGGTATTCTGGAACTTGCCGAGGCAATTTTGCAGCAGGCCGGACTGCCCTACACGCCCGAACAGGTAAACGAAATTCCCGCCATTCTCGCCGCCAAAAACCGGTATTTCTGGTGCATTGACAACCAGCTGTTCGATATGATGCCGGACGTATTCACGGAAGAGGGTTTCCGGACCTTCTGGAGCGGCCGTCCCGGCAATACCGACCGGAACAAGCAGGTGGAGCAGAACCGCCGGACCTGTGGTGCCGATATGGTGCCCATGCACTTCGGCTATAACCAGATTGTTCGATTCACTGGTCCCCGCAGTGCACAGCTGCTGACCAAAATGCACGATTACCACACCTACAAAGACAACGGCGATACCTATTCCGGTTACGGCTTGTATGTAGACGATCTGGTCAAGTGCGACGATGACCGTTGGCGGATTCAGACCCTGCGTCTGACCTACCGTCTGCTGGACGGAAAACTGAGACAGCAATAATCAGAAAGAACTATCATTTGAGGAGGCATTCTTATGGATCGTTTGAAAGGTAAAGTTGCGATTATCACCGGTGCTGCCGGCGGTATCTGCCATAAAGCATCGGAGCTGTTCTGCCAGGAAGGCGCAAAGGTTGTCATGGTCGATATTGACCCCCAGGTAGAGGAGTTCAGCAAAGCCATCAACGAAAACGGCGGCGATACCGTTGCCGTGGTTGCCGATGTGTCTCAGCGGGATACTTGGGTACACCTGCAGGAGCTGACCGTGGAAAAATACGGCCGGATTGATACCGTTGTCAACGGTGCCGCCGCATTCTCCCCTCCCACCCATGACTGGGCATACATCACTTCCGAGATGATTCACGACGTCATGCGGGTCAATATCGACTCCATGCTCTATTCTTATCAGACCGTACTGCGGTACATGATGAAGAACAAGATTCAGGGCAGTTTCCTGAACTTCTCTTCCTCCACCGGTCTGGCCTACAACGGCAGCGCCATTCAGGGTTATCCCTTCTCCAAGGCTTGCATCAAGCTGGGCACCCAGAACATGGTCAACCAGGTCAGCAAGAAATATGGTATCCGTTTCAACTGCCTGGCTCCCAACTACGTTTGGGTTCCCAAGCAGGAAAAGGTTTGGGATATGTACCACGATCATTTCGTAGCCGCAACCCCCATGCCCTACACCGGCATGCCGGAAGACGCCGCTTGGGCCATTGTGTACCTGAGTTCCGATGAGGCACGGTACATCAACGGCGTTTGCCTGCCCGTAGACGGCGGCTGGTACGTCAAGAAGGATTGATTCCGTCGGGAAACCGGAATCTCATCTTTCTCACATCTCCCGATTTTCAGATTCCCCGCCCCCTGCGGGCGGGGAATCATGGTTTCTTTCCCCATCGTTCCGCAATCGGGAATTCATTTTAGACTTTTAAACAGCAATAAGGAGAGGTAGCATGTCAACACTTTTGGCACAACCGATGAAAATCGGTACAATGGAATTGAAAAACCGTATGGTCATGGCCCCCATGGGCACTGCCATCGGCAATATGGACGCCAACATGGTGGAATATTTTGTAGAGCGCGCAAAAGGCGGCGCCTCCATGATTTTCTGCAACATCAAAGGTTCCGATTCCTTTGAATCCACAGAACACTCCATTTTCTTCTGTCCGGAAACGGAAACCCTCTTCCGGCAGGTAGTGGAGCGCAGCCATGCTTACGGCTGCAAGGTGGGCGCACAGATTATGCCCGGTGAAGGCAGAATCGGCGGCCCCAGTACAAAATATCGGGTGCCTATCTGCGCCTCCGCCGTGCCTTGGCTGCACATGACAAAGCTCATGTGCCACGAGCTGACGGTCGAGGAAATTCATCAGATTGAATCCGATTACCGCAAGAGCGTGGAAAGCGCCGTGCGCTGCGGCGCAGACTGCGTGGAAATTCACGCTTACGGCGGCTATCTGACCGACCAATTTCTGACCAAGCGCTGGAACCATCGTACCGATGAATACGGCGGCAGTCTGGAAAATCGCGCCCGGTTCCTGAAAGAGCTCATGGACATCTGCCGTGAAGTGGGCGGCCCGGACTTCCCCATCATCGTCAAGTTCACCCCGGACCATTACATGGACGAGCCGGATTACCGCACCATCGACGAGGGCATCGAGCTGGCCAAGCTGTTGGAATCCTACGGTGCCGCCGCATTGCATATTGACGCCGGCTGCCACGAAAACTAGTATCTGGCCATGCCCCCTGCCGGCATTCAGGAAATGACGCTCCAGTCCCGTTCCGCAAAAATCATCAAGCAGGTGGTCAATATCCCCGTGATGACCCACGGTCGGTTCGGCGATGTGCAGAAAGCGGAATCCGCCCTCCGGAATCAGGTCTGCGACTTCGCGGTCATCGGCCGCGGCTTGCTGGCTGACCCGGACCTGCCAAATAAAGTTACCTCCGGTCACCCGGAAGAGATTCGCCCCTGCATTTCCTGCAACGAGGGCTGCATCGGCCGGGTATACAGCGGCAAGCCCGCCACCTGTGCCATGAACCCCCGCTGCGGCCATGAGGGCGGCGACCGGGAGTTGCCGAAAGCTGCACAGCCGAAGAAAATTCTGGTCATCGGCGGCGGCCCCGGCGGCTGCATGGCAGCGGTTTACGCAAAGCAGGCCGGCCACACCGTGGAGCTCTGGGAAAAGAGCGACCATCTGGGCGGCAATGCATTGAACGCCTGCAAGCCCTGGTTCAAGGTGGATATGCACCGCATGATTCGCTATTTCGAACGGGAACTGCTGACCAACGGGATTCCCGTCCGCTATTATCAGGAGGCCACGCCGGAATCCGTGGCAGCATTCGCCCCGGACCACATTCTCTGGGCCGCCGGCGGACGTCCCATCGTGCCCGGCTCCATTCCCGGCCTGCATTTGCCCAACGTCAATCTGGCCACGGAAGCACTGAGCAACTGCTGCGATGTGGGCGACCGGGTGGTCGTTGTGGGCGGCGGTCTGGTAGGCGTGGAAACCGCGCTGCAGATGGATATGTACGGCAAAACCGTCACTTGCATTGATATGGCCAAAAACATTCCCTCGGAGCCCGGATTCAAAATGAACGATATGCTCATGAAAAAGCACATGGACGAATCCGACGTCACGTTCCTGCCCAATACCAAACTGGTGCGGGTCGACGGCGATATGTTTGGCTGCACCGTAACGGTAGCCACCGGAGAGGAAACCCGTCAGCTGCCCTGCGATACGGTCCTGCTGGCACTGGGATTCCTGCCCACCGCCGATGCCGCAGAGCCCTACCGCGCCATCGCCCCCGTCACTGTCATCGGTGACAGCGCAAAACCCCGGAAAATCGTATTCGCCATTGAAGAGGCTTATGACGCCGTCCGGGCACTCTGAAAATAACCAATCAAATAAAAAAATCCCCTGCCGAGAAAACTCTCAGCAGGGGATTTGCATTTTCATTCCGTTCCCGGAACGCCCGAGTCTTAGTACTGGGGCTTAATGATGTGTCTGGGGCAAACCGTCTCGCAGTGGCCGCACTTAATGCACTTGGATGCATCGATTTCAGCCAGGAAGTTGGTCACCTTGATTGCATCAGCGGGGCATTCCTTAGCGCATTTCATGCAGCCAATGCAGCCCACTTTGCAAGCCTTCATCACAGCGGGACCCTTGTCGTTGGAACGGCAGGTCACGATTTCCAGCTGGCTTGCGGGAACCTTCACGATGATGTGTTTCGGGCAAGCCTCAGCGCAAGCCATACAGCCCACGCACTTGTCACGATCCACTTTTGCAACGCCGTCAACAACGTGCATTGCGCCGAACTTACATGCCTTCACGCAGTCGCCGTAGCCGATGCAGGAGTAAGAGCAAACCTTTACGCCCTTACCGCCGTAGCCCATAGCAGCCTGGCAGGTTTTGGGACCGGTGTAGTCAAACTTCAGAGCAGCGACTTCGGAGCTGCCGGAGCAGGGCACGAAAGCGATCATTTTTTCGCTGGAACCACCGGCAACGCCCATGATTTCAGCAACCTTAGCAGCAGTAGCAGCGCCGCCGGCCACACAGCGGTCGGTGGGAGCTTCGCCCTTTGCCACAGCAGCAGCGTAACCTGCGCAGCCGGGGTAACCGCAGCCGCCGCAGTTTGCGCCGGCCAGGCATTCCAGAACTGCCTCCTCGCGGGGGTCAACTTCCACTGCAAACACTTTTGCGGCAACGCCCAGCAGAGCTGCAAAGGCGGCGCCCATCACACCCAGGACGAGGACTGCATACAAAATAGTCGTCATAGCTTAATGTCCTCCCTTAGAAAATCTTCATGCCGCTGAAGCCCATGAATGCCAGAGCCAGCAGACCTGCGGAAACCAGAGCGATGGGGAAACCTTCAAAGCTTTCGGGGTACTCGGCAAACTGCAGACGCTCACGAACGGATGCGAACAGCACGATTGCCAGCAGGAAGCCCAGACCGCCGGTAATACCGTAAACAACGCTCTCGATGAAGTTGTAACCGTTCTGCGTATTCAGCAGCACAACGCCCAGAACTGCGCAGTTGGTGGTGATCAGGGGCAGGTAAATACCCAGTGCGGAATACAGAGAAGGAATGGTTTTCTTCAGGAACATCTCAACCAGCTGCACCAGAGATGCAATGATCAGAATGTAAGCCAGAGTCTGCATGAACTCCAGGCCCAGAGCGTCCAAAACCATAGTAACCACATAGCACAGAGCGGAGGCCAGACCCATAACGAAGGTAACGGCCAGACCCATGCCCACTGCGGTATCAACTTTCTGGGACACGCCCAGGAAGGGGCAGCAGCCCAGGAACTGGGAGAAGATGAAGTTGTTGATCAGAATGGCTCCCAGAGAGATAGACAACAAGGATGCAAACATTATTCAGCAACCTCCTGTTCCTTCAGTTCTTTCTTTGCAGCAGAGCGCTTCAGCAGATACTGCATCAGAGCGATCAGGCAGCCCAGAGTAATGAAACCGCCCAGAGGCAGAATCATGAACAGCATGCCGTAGGTATCGCCGTCGAACACTTTAATGCCGGCACCGGTGCCGTCCAGAGTCAGACGGAAACCGTTGGACACGTCGATCAGACCGCCGCCGATGGTGCCGCTGCCCAGGAACTCACGCACCAGGCACATTGCAATCAGGGTCAGAGTATAGCCCAGACCCTGAGCAATACCGTCGATGAAAGATGCGCCCACAGAGTTCTTCTGGCAGAATGCTTCTGCACGACCGATGATGATGCAGTTCACCACGATCAGAGGAATGAACACACCCAGAGCTTCGGACAGTGCGGGAACGAATGCCTGCAGCAGCAGGTCCACAATGGTAACGAAACCGGCGATAACAACCACGAAGATTGCCAGACGGATTTCGTTGGGGATAATTTTACGGATCAGAGAGACCACCACATTGCAGCAGGTCAGAATGATCAGAACGGACAGACCCATGCCAACGCCGTTGAACATAGAGGTCGTAATTGCCATGGTAGCACACATACCAATCAACTGCACCAGAACGGGGTTATTGGTGATAATGCCTTCTTTGAATTGCTGTTTGATACTCATAATGTAGCGTTACCTCCTTAACCCAAAGTCGCTGCAGTGTCGATTGCAGTGTTCACAGCATTTGCAATTGCGCGGGAGGTGATGGTAGCACCGGTCAGAGCCTGAATGCTGCCGCCGTCCTTATCCACAGCAACGCTGCCGGTTGCACCGATGAACTGATCCCGGAAGGAGTTCTCGGTTGCCTTTGCACCCAGACCGGGAGTCTCGCCGTGGCTGATGATGGATACGCCGGTCACAGCGCCGTCTTTATCCACGCCGACCACCAGATCAATCATGCCCTGTGCGCCGGAAATGTTCATTTCCACCACAGTGCCGGCCTCAGCGGTCCACACGTGGGTCACAGTGCTGTCAGCGGTGAAGTCGCTCAGCTCAGTGTAGCTGTCATTTGCCTCGATGGGCAGAACCTCTGCCAAAGCGGCATCGGTCTTAGCCTTCGTAATCTGAGCAATGCGGTCGCAGGTAATTGCGTTTACGCCGCCCAGAATTGCAGAAGTGATTGCACAGACCAAAGTCAGCACGATCACCAGTTT
>CAJMMY010000013.1 GCA_905214605.1 uncultured bacterium
GCGTATTTTTTTATTGTTTCTGCTCCAGTACCGTCAGTCGGGTTTCGTGGTCCTCGATGCGTTGATTCTGCCGGGAGCTTTCCTCCCAGAGCCGTCGGTGCCCGTCGGAATTTCGGTCGCTTAATTCCGTGAGCTTGCCTTCCAGCCGCTCCACATTTTCGCTCAACCGCGCGATGGTGGAATTGAGTCCGACAATCGGCTTTGCAACGGTCATAAACAATCCCAGCAGCACAACCAACGCTGTCACCACCGTCCACTCGTCCAAGCTTACACCTCCCCACCGTATCGTTCCAATTCCTCCCAAGTCATATTTGCCTGCTCCAAGATTTCCCAAGTCAGTCCGAATGTCTCCAATTCCTGCCACGTGAGATAAATCAGATGGTAGGTCACGGCCAGATGACAGGGCAAAATGGCCTCAATGCGTTCCTGCAGCGCCTCAAATCGTTGGGGTGTGCCCCGTACGCCCGGGAAAGAAATCACCACGGTCTGCGGCTCGGCTCCCTCTTCCACGGCTGCCGCAATGCCGCAGCCCGCCACGGTATCCTGCATCGCCTGCAAGGTAAAGCTGCTGCCATCAATGCGCAGCAGCGCCATCACCGCCTGCCGGCGTTTTTCCGGTGTAGACGCCGCAGGGTGATAGGGCAGGATTTCTTCATATCGTCCCAATCCCCAGCTTTCCGCCGTAGCCGGCAGAGCCTCCCGCTCCAATTCCGTCAGAGTTTCATAAACCCCGTCCATTGCGCCGCCGATGCTTTCCAATTCCGCTGCACCGATGCCCTTTTCCAGGTCATACAAGTCCAACGGAGCCAGCAAGGATTTCAAATACGCTCCGTAGCCCATTTATGCGCCCGCCTTTTCTATCACCAGTGCCCCCAACACCGGCAATACACTGCGATTTGCCGCCAAATCCGCCGCCGGCTGACTGAGCGTGTAGTTTTCCACACCCTCCACGCTGTAAATCAGACTGCCCAGTTTTGCCCGATATACCGCCTGCCCCAGCAATCGGCCGTTGAACCACTGACTGATGGTGTCCTTCACCGCCTGCAATACGGCTGCCTCGTCATAGTTGGGATTCACCGTCACCGCCGCCGTGACATTCACGCTTTTCGCCGTAGGCGACAGTACTTTCAAGTCCACGCAGATTTCCCGCAGCCGATTCAGCTTGGTCTGCACCGTATTCAGCAGTGTGTGCGCCGGCATTCCCCCGGCGGAGGCAATCACCACATCTACCGTGCCCACACCCCGGTTCCGGGGCAGCACCTGAACTGCCGCCACACCGTCCACGTCCATAGCCTGCGTCTCATAATATGCCACATTCGCGCCGTTTGGCAGTTTCTGATAACTGCTGAGAATGCGCCGCCGCAAGCTTTCGTCCTCTTCCCCGGCGGTGCCGTCCTGAAATGCTGCCGGATTCGTGCAGAATTCCACGCCCACCGGAGCGGAAACCATGTACGTCACCGTTTCCTCCCCGGCATTTCCGTTTCTGCCGGATTCCACTGCCCGTGCCGCCACCGTGCAGGATGTCTGCCCCACGGCAATGCTGCCTGCCGCGGTGGTTTCGAATCGGTTTCCCGCCGCGTCGGTGCAGACCGTACCCGCGGGAATCGTCAGCACCCGCTCCGCCGCCGTAGATACCGAAAATTTCAGATTACCCACAGCATGTGCGCCGCCCTGCCGGGTAATTCCTCGAATCTGACCATGGGAATCCAAATATTCCCCCTCCGCCGTCTGCGGAAAGCACTGCCGCAGCACAAAATCTGCCTGCTGCCACAGAGAATACAGCTCTGCCGCCACAGCACGCAGCCGCAGCGCCAAATCGCCGCCCTCTTCCGGCAGCATACCGGACAGCTCCTCCATCGTCTGCCGCATCGTTTCATAGATGCGCTCCATTGTCTGCAATTTCTTTCCCCCTTACACCGTAATGCCCGTCTGAAACAACTGACCGTCTACGGTAAATGTTATATCGATTCGCAAATCGTTCTCTCTCAGTTCCGTCACCTGCACATCCGTCACGGAAACCGCCGTTTCGCCCTCCAAAGCCTCCGCAATCAGCTGCATTGCCGTTGTCTGATACGTACCGGGTCGGGCCAAACGCGACAGCAGATACAGCCGGCTACCGTACTCCGGCAACGGCGCAAATCCGCCCCGGTGGGCTGTCAGGCGCATCACCACCCGCTGTGCAATTTCTTCCGCCCCGGAAACGGTCTCCGGCGTCTTTCCCCGGCAGAGATAGGCCCCGTTTTCCAATTTCAATTCCATACGCGTTCCCTCAATTCATACTCAGCGCCACATTCATACCGTTGACCGTCAACGCGCCCGCAACATTCAAGCTGCCCTTTACCGTGAGTTTTCCACTCAACTCCATCGTACCGTCGTTCTTCAGCCGAATCGACGCACCGCTGGCTGCATGGAGATAAATTTCCCCCGGCTGCATACCTGCCGGCGCCTGCATTTCCCGCGCGCCGGCAATCACATGCTCCCCGGTGCCGCAAGGCAGCGTCAGAACCTCATCGCTCTGTCCGGGAATCCATACATATCCCCCGGGCGCCAGCACCGTCAATCCCCGCAGCTCGCTGCCGGACCATGCAGCCGGTTTCTGCCCGGGAATGGTCACGTTTGCAATCTCGGCAGAATGCTTTCCGCCGTTTCGTCTTGATTCTCGTTCCGAAAGCCACATCAGTTCCACGCCTCCCAAACCGCCAAAGTCAAATCCGTTCCGTAGCGGGATGCCTTTGCCCAGCAGCGGGATTCACACACCCGATAAACGCCGGTCAGTCCGATGCTGCTGTACCGCAGCTCCACGGTATCCCCGGCAAATGCAGGAAACAGCATGGGCAGCATCAGCATACACACCGCGCTGTTTTCTCTGGATTTCCGAATCTGATATTCCCCGGTGTACCGCATGGCGTCATAATCCGTGTATCGCGGAACCTGAATCACCCGCCGGGCGCTGCCGCCCCGCTGTACCAGTTCCTGATTTTTTACGGTTCCCGTCACGGCAGACCGGGTCTTTTTCACCAGAACCTCTGAAATCACACCATATCGGTCCTCCCGAAACTGCAATTTGCTCACCGGTGTGCTTTTGTCAATCACGCGCTTTTCGCCGCCCTGCCTGCCGTCCAGCAGCAGAGTTCCCTTTCGGTCAAACCGGGGTGCCAGATTTCCCGCAAACTCCAGATATTCCCGGAGCACACTCCACTGACTCTGCCCGGAAGATACCGTAAAATGGCTCATATTCGGCACACTTGCCCGCTGAATCTCCCGAATTCCCCAATCCGTCACATGACGGCGCAGCACCTCTTCCAAGCCAAGATTGAAATACTCGCCGCTCTCTGCCTCGTTGTCCATCAGCAGCGCACCCAGCGACCGCCCCTCCAGAGACGCCGTGCTGCCGCCGGTACCGCAATCCACAGTATATCCGTCCATCACACCGTAAAACACAGTCTCTCCGTTGTGGACCGCCCGAAAGCGGCATGCCGTTTTCAAAATCGGCAGCATCTTCGGCTGATACGGCACCGTCACCGTAAAACTGTCGCAGCTGCCGCCCAATCCGTGGGTGATCTCCCATTCCAAAAGCACCGGCAGCCCGTATTCTCTGCCTTTTTGATCATAAATGGTTCCTGTCATTCTGCCTCCTTCATGCGATTCGCACCCGGTCTCCCGGGTGAATCAGATTGATATTCCGGATCTGTGGATTCAGCGCCGTCAGCGCAGACAGACTCATTCCCGCCCGGTTTGCAATGGCATAAAGCGTATCCCCTTTCACCACGGTGTAATACTGCTGTGCGCTGCTGCCGGAAGGTTTGTTGACCGCCGCTGCCGCATTGCCGGAGCCGGTAGGTCGTGCCGCTGCCGCGGCTATGCCGGTTCGGTATCCGTCGTAGCAATCCCAGAATTCAAAGCTGTATGCCACATAATCCTCTCGCGGCTCCTGTTTCACCCGCAGCTCCACAAACCATGCTTTCGCGGTCTGCCAGACCGGATGAACCAAAATCCCCGGTGTTTCCTCATAAAACACCGTTGCAAGCCGCTGAAACTCCTGATACGCCCCCGGTCCGGAAAACTCGCCCTCTCCCCGGAGAATGCGCCGTTCCATGCCCATACTCTCCAAAACGTCCCGACCGAACGGCACATGATGTACCGCCACATTCCGATGAAATCCAATTTCATACACCTTCGGATTGTGCGGCCAGACGTAATTTTTAAATCGCATCGGCGATAAATTCATGCCGCGCTACCTCCTTTTTCAATATCTGCGAAATTCCGCGTCATACCGTCGGCTATCCCGTTGAAACCAATCGGAAATCTGCCGCATCTGCGGATATGCTCCCGGTTCACCGCCGCCCTGCAATTGCAGCCGCCGGGATTGCGAAACCTGCTGCAGCCGTTCCGCCATCGGCTCCCCCATTTCCTTTTTTGGTGTCTCTTCCGATGCCGCCAGAAACTCCACCGGGGAACCGGCATCAAGTTCTTCAACCGTTCGCTCCGCTTGCGCTTTCCCGGTTTCCCTCTCCATCAGCGTCAGCAGCTGCTTTGCCGCAGAGGTCTCCCGAACCTCCGACAGCGCCATATTTCTCCGTTTTTTTGCCGGAGATTCCGACGCAGCCGGGGAAATCAATTCCCCGGTTTCGTCTGTTTTGGTTCCGCTCATCAATTCCGCAAGGAAGGACCGAGCCGCCGAATGTACCTGCTCCGCCGTCCATTCCGTCAAAAGCTCTGTGGTCTGTTTCATGTTGCCTCTCCCTTCCGTTTCCGGAATTTCTCCCAATCAAAGGCCGGATTCTCCTCGCCGCGATTCTGCTCCCGCTGATCCAGTACCCACTGCCCCGCCAGCTGCAAACACATGGTGTCCGTCAGCGACCGGCCCAAGCCGGACCAAGGCGCCACCCCGAATAAGCGGCAAAGTTTCCACCGCAGCCGCCCCATTTCATCGGCCTCCAGCGCAGCCAGCAGCTCTTCCGCACTCATGCCTGCGTCTCCACGCGTTTTGCCGCGAAAACGGTCACTTCTTCCGCAACGGTTTCGCTCAGCTGACCGGTTTCGGCAATTTTGCTCCAGTTGCAGCCGGTATACACCACTCTCCGGTCCGGTTTCACAATGACCAGAGAAAAGTCCGTCAAATCGTAAAAGCTGATGCCGTCGGAAATGGCGTCGTCCGTAGCATACAGCCGGGTCAGCACCAGCTGATAGCTGCTCTGTCCCACAATGGTTGCCACCGGCTCCCGCTCGCCGAATGCCTCAATGGTTTTTTCGCTGCGGGTCGCAATGGTTTTATAGCTCTGCACCACGGCAATTTTCTTGCCGTCCGCCTCCAGATAAATGTCTCCGCTGGTGGGAAACTGAATGTTCTGTTTGCTCATACTTCCTCCCTCCTGCTTACACGGTGATGTGCGCCACCAGTTCGATGCGGTTCAAACCGTGGGCCACCTGAAATGCAAAGGACACGCAGCATACCGCCGGGTCGCTCTCATCTGCCTGCACCGCAACCTGACTGTATCCGTCAATGATTTCCGCCGTGCGATAGCGCTCCAGCTCAATCACCACCTGTGTGCGGATGGCGCCGCGGCTCTGCGCCGTATTTTTCGCCCGGGCAAATCGTGCCCGCAGACTGTCCCGAATCCCCGGCAGCACCGTATCCACAATCAGAATGGTGGTCAAATCCCGCCATGTGCGGTCATTGACGCCCCCGGTTTTTGTTCGGGTGGTCACACCGCGAATCACGCACACCGTTTCGCCCAGACTTTCCACCGGGCTGACGCCGCTCTGCACCAAGGTGTTCACGTCATTGTCGGAAAATTTCTGTTCCGGTGCCCCCAGACCCAGCAGTTCCGCGCCGCCCAAAGGCAGCGCAGGGTCCGTCTGTGCGGACAAAACGCCTGCCACCGCCGCAGCCGTACTGCCTGCTGTCGCTCCTTTTTCGCAGCCGGCCATCAGTACCATGCGTTCGCTGTTCAGCGCCGCCGCATGATTGCACAGCGCCGTCACATCTCCGATTGCCTCTGCAATGCCGATGCGGTATTTGCTCTTCTCATCGCCGCCGGAAATGGCACTGAGCATTGCGCCGTGAATCTCCTGCTCCCGGCTGTCGCAAATCATATAGCCAATCTCCGGAATCTCCATCAGCGCGGTAAAAGCCGCAGTATATTCCGTTTTTCCGGCGGCACCGTTCACCGCCACCGGAACGGCATATACTGCCGATACGCCGTTTTGCAGCAGGATCTTAATCAGCTTGGTCAGATTGCTCTCCGGACCGTAAGCCGCAGCCGCTGCGGTGTAGTTGCTCACCTGCTGAACTGCGCCCTTTGTACCGCCTGCCGAGCAGGCAGCCACGCCCACAGCCCGACCGCCGCCGTTGCCGTACAGCGCGCTGCTGACTTCATAGGAGGAATATACCCCCGGCCGTTCGTTTACGCTCATCAATTCAGTTCTCCTCTCATCACAAAATCATTCCATACCGGACCGTCCTCGCCCTCTCGACCAATCCGATAGACCACACATTCCAGTGTGCAGGGGCAGCGGAACATTCCGCTGCTTTTGTCGCCGCCGACCGCGCCCCGGGTCACCTTTTTCGGCCGCAGCCCGGTAGGCAAATGCTCCATTGCCCGGCCCACCCGCTCCAGCACTGCTCCGATTTCCGTTTCCTGCGGTACGAAAACCTCCAGCAGCACCGTCACGGTATTTTTCCAACCGTAAAGCTCCCGACCGTCCTCGTCCAGACCCAAATACTGTCCGAATCCCGGCAGCAGCACATCTCCGGATTTCACGGAAACAGCCACAATGCTCTGCTCCCGGTTCAATCCGATTTGCGGAAATTTCTTCACCGCCTGCAAACCCTCCGCTTGCAGCGCCGCAACAATTTGCTCCAGAATTTCTTCCATCATGCACCCCTTTCCCGGGCAGTTCCCTCCCAATGGGTCAGATACCGCCCGCAATACACGGAATGCAATCCCAGAACATCAAAGGTTCGCTCGCCCCAGCGCACGCTCCTCGCTTTTCTGCCAGCCGCCACCGCCTCCGGTGCCAACAGCAGCAGATACCGCGCCTGTTTGCTGATGCCCGGCGCCAGAAAATCTCCGGGGAATGCCTCTGCCATGGTATTCTCCGGCTGCAAAAATCCCCGGCAAGCCACCTCGTTGCCCTTCTCATCGGTCACGATTACGTCCTGTCCGAATTCCGCAATGCGCGCGAATACGTTTCCAATCATGCCTGCACCCCCACAAATGCAAATCCGTCATTGCTCCACGGTGCCAACAATTTCTTACCGCAGCAGCGCAGCGCCTCTGCGCGTTTGCCGCCGTCGGTTGTTATGGAGAGCTTTCCTGCCTGAAACGACTTCACCTCCGGTGTCTGCACCTCCATCAGCATTGCCGCAGCCAGCATACCTGCCGCCTGCTGAAACAGCGGCTCTGTATCCTCCGGTGTCACGCCGGGGCGCAGCAGGGCGCGGCATTCCGCCATAGCCCCGCTGCACAGCTGTCGCAGCTGCTCCTGCTCCCGCTCCGGAAGATTTTCATCGAACCAGTCCAGCGCCCGGGTATAAATCTCCTGGATTTCCATATTCTCAGCCGCCTACGCGCAGCAGTTTTGATGCCTCGGTGTACAGCTTGGCAAAGCCGGAAATACTGGTAATCGCCGCACGCTCCAACTGACGGTCAATCAGTCGGTCGTACTCCACTGCCACCTCAGATGCCTGAATCATTTCCAGTGCATAGCGCTTGTCCAGACCAATCAGCGTACCGGCAGGCAGCGCAGAGGTCTTGATGAGCTTTGCACCCAGCGGATTGGTCAGCTCGCCGGTGCCCTGGAAATTCAGACCGGTGAGGGGATTCTGGAATTCCGCGCACTGGAGCAGTGCCATCATAGCGTCAGGGCTAACCAGCAGCGTGTTCATGGTGTAGGGATCAAACTGATTCCAGAATTTCAGCAGCGCTGCATAATCCAGTGTACCGGCATTGCCGCCGATGATACCGTCGCCCACGGTAAATGCAGTTGCCGCATTGTTGTTTCCGTCGCCATGCTCAATGACCTGAATGGCATCTTCCAGATGCATGCGCATAATCTGGGTGCCAATCTGACGGAGCATCACGGAGAACAAATCCAATCGCTGAAAACGAATGGCTTCGTAAGATGCCACCAGCATACGGCCGCGCTTGTGCAGCTTGACCAGATTCTCCCGTGCCTTAACCTCGGTCTGGGGAATACTTGCGCCGGGCTCCACGCGTTTCAGAGTTTTCTCCTCCGCCGTGGGCACGGAGTAAATGGAGCGGTAGTCCATGCAGTCGATTTGAGTGGTTGCCGCAGTAATATCCGGCAGAATATTGCTCTCCTCCATACCCTGACGGACGCTGCGCGCCACATATTCCGGGAACAGCACGGAAGATTCCGTGGTGCGGAAGAATTTCTCCACGGGGTCGCTGCCTGCGCCCTTGACATGAATGTCAAAGCGTTTCAGCTGACGCTGATAAGCGTCCATGCCCTCCAGAGAAGTGCCCTTGTAGTTTTCGCTGGGGTCCAGAGATTCCAGCACCTGAGTAAAGCTTTTGCCCGGGGTGCCGTACATGCCCTTTTCCAGACGGATTTCGTGAAACTGATATGCCATACGATTTTTCCTCCTAATTACATCATAAATGTTACGGTGCCTGCGCCGTTGTCCACAGCCAGTACCAGATAGCTGTTGCCGGTGTCTGCCGCGGTCACGCCGTCGGCAGCGGCTGCCAGCTTGCAGAAACCCACAGTGGGTGCCTTGCTGCCGCTGAATTTGCAAGTCACAACGCCCCGCAGCTGTACCGATGCAAAGCCGTCGCCGGTGTCCAGACAAATGCCTGCAAATGCGCCGTTTGCGCTTGCCGCCTTGACCTCACCGTTGCCGGACAAAACCACGCCGCAGCCTGCCGCAGCGGGGCTTGTGCCGTTTACCGTAAAGGTCATTACTTCTTTTCCAATGCCATCAAAACAAACTTTCATATTCTTCCTCCTTAAATTCGGAATGCCTCTCCGTCAAATCGAATGGTCTCCTGCCGTCCCGGCAGCTGCGGTGCCACGGGAAATTTCTCAGCGGAAACCGCCTGATAATGCTTTTTCAGCTCCTGCAGCTGTTCCGCCTCCAAAGTCTCCACAGCCTTAGACAGCGTAGGATAAATCCCCTCATCGCAAATCAGACACAGCCGCAGCACTTCGGCTTTCAGTTCCGTCTGATACGTCCTGCCTAAAGCCGCCTGTTTCTCCAGCTGCTTCCATTCCGCCGTAAACCGGCTGCCCTCCGGACTCATCACAAAGCTTTTCAGGTCCTTAGCGCCGCCCAAACGTTTCGTCACGCCGGCCTCTTTCTGCGCCGGCACCGCCACAAAGCTCCATTCGTAGGCGTCAACCGCCCCCTCCAGAATTCCGTAGCACAGCTTACCGCCGTATTCCTGCCCTTTCACATGGCCGCAGCTCCCCAGCTCCTCTCCGCAAACGGAGCATACCGTCCGGGAAACGCTGCAGCCCACGCTGGTTTCCTTTTTGATGCCGCCCTCAATTTCGGCAATCAGCTCTTCATTTCCCGGCAGCCGCAGCATATACGCGTAGCCTTTCAGATAGCTGTAATCTTCGCCGCCCATCGTTTTCCGATTGGGGTCGGTCATCACCTCCGTGCGGTAGATACGCGCTTTCTGATTGCCGGATTTCCAATCGTGGTCGCAAATGCCGGTTTTTCCCACAAACAGCTCCCGCAATTCCTGCAAGGTCTGCAAAGAAAAGCTCTCTCCGTCCCGGTCCACTTCGTTGTCGCACAGAATCACAGAAAAGGTGTAAACCTCCTCCGCCGTCAGTGCCGTTTTGGCAAATCGATTGATTGCCTCCAGTTCCTGCCCGACCGCCTCGCCGATGCCTGCCGAGCCTTCTTTCAGAATTTTCAGATTCCGTCCTCTCCTTCCTGTTCCAGCTGTTTTGCCTGCGCCGTATACAACCGTGCCTTTGCCTCTTCCACATCGTCCTGCAGGTTGATGGGCTCCCACTGAATTTCCGGCAGCACCGCATATCCGTGCATACGCAGCCAAAGTCCGCAAATCTGCTCCAATACCGGGGTCAGAACTCTGCGAATAGCCGTCAGCTCACTGGTCATCATATCTGCCTGCTGTGTGCTCATGCGCTCGGTACTGGACCAGTTCATACCCAGCATAAACGGCGGAATTCCCGTCTTGGATATCAGCTGTTCCAAAATCTGCCGCAGTGGCACCTCGCTGTCCGGAATGGGTCCGTCCGCACCGATGACCTTGATGTCCACATCACCCACAGCCACAAAATCCCGTACACTACCGTTTTTGGTTTCCTGCATTGCATTGGCCCATTCCGCTGCGATTTGCTCTGCCCGGTCCTGGGCAAATGCCTTGTCCAGCAGCTCTCCCTGAGGCTTGTATACCACCGCATACCGCACATTACCGGCCCGCTCCCAGTTCAATCCGATGCAGTTGTAAATTTTCATCAGAATTTCCGCCAAAAACGGCATACCCCGCAGCATGGACACGCCGTAGGGTGCGTCAGCCTCCGGGTGAAACGGTGTAAACAGCAGCAGATTCTGATACGGCAGCTCTTTCAACGTGCCGCCGTTTTCATACACGCACAGCTTGAAGTCCAGCGGACTGTCTCCCTCGCGAATCTGCACATCGCACACGTTGCCGCACAGCACCGCCGCAATGTCCCGGTCTCCGGCGGTAACGATTTCGCCCACCGCCCGACCGCAGGTGAGCATAGAATCCAGATACTGGTCCACAAAGTTCTCCAGGCCACGCTGTCCCCGGCCCACGGGAACGGTGTTCACAAACCGTTGCAGCTCCGCCTCGGCCCGGCCGCCCCCGCAGGTAACGGTGAACCCGCCGCACAATCGGATAATTTTGACCACAGCCGCGTCAATCACCGGAATGGCCTCCCGCACCGCGCGATACACCCGCACGTCGCCGCCGCCCAGATTGGCATAGCCGTCCAGCGCGCCAAAGGGATGGGTTGTGTTCCCCCGCAGCTGTGCCGCCGCCGTATTTTTGCTCTTCGGTCGTTTGAGTAATCTCAAGCAAACCCTCCTTTCTGAGAATGAGAATCCTTCATGTCCGCCGCTCCACCGCAAAGGAGGCAAATGCCAGCTCCGGTTTGGAAATGGAAACCGCAAAGTATCGAATATCGTCCATCGCGTGGTCGTATTCCTTTACCGGTGCGTCGTGCCCGTTCCGGCTGCTGTCCCACCGATACAGACCAAACTCCCGAATTGCGTCTCTGCACGGACTGCAAATCACGATTTTCCGCTGTTTCAGCAGGTCCGCCGTGATGCGAATTCCCCGCAGTACCTGATTGTCCGCTTTCTCCACCGGAAATCCCGCCTGCCGCAGCGCCTGAATGAAACTCGCCGCCGATGGGTCCACAATCACCCGATTCACCGTTACGCCCGCCGCCAACTCCTTCAGCGCCTCCACATACTCCCAGTCCGTGCATTGCCGGCCCTCCCGCCGGGAGTCGAAATAATACTCCCGAATTCGGTACCAAACGCCGTTCTGTTCTCCCCAAAGTCCAAAGGACGCCGGGTTTGTGGTGCCATAGTCGCAGCTGATGCGATATTGAGAAAACCCGCCCTCCGGCACCGGCTGCACATAACTTTCGGAAAAGAAGTCGTAAATCTGCCCCTCCGCAGCCACCCATTTTCCCAAAACAAACCGTTGATAGAACACTCCTGCGTACAGCCGTTCATATCGCTCCCGAATTTCCGGGCGCAATCCCGGGTTGTCCGCCATGGTGAAATGGAGATATACCGCCTGCCGTTCCTCCGCCTTTTGAATCCACTCCCGGTAAAACCAGTGCTGCGGACTGTCCGGATTGCAGGAAAACCAGAACTTACTTCCGGTCACGGAACACCGCGCCAAAGCCTGCTCCACGAAACTTCTGGGCATCAATACCACCTCGTCCAGCAGTACCCCCGCCAAGGTCATGCCCTGAATCAAGTCTGCCGACCCTTCGTCTCGTCCGCCGAATAGGTAAAACTGATTTTCCCGACCGCCGAAGGACACCTGCAGCCGATGCTCGCTGCTGCGATACCGGCACCGAAATCCGAATCCCCGGAGCACCGGCAGGATTTCCGGAATCACGTTCCGTTCCACACTGCCGATGGTCTTTCCGCAAAGGGCAAAATTTTCTCCGTCAAATCCGGCCATTGCCCAGCAGAAAAAGGAAATTCCCATACACAGCGTTTTTCCACTGCGCACAGCGCCGTCGCAAATGACGGCTTGTTTTCCCCGGTCCGGAGAATTGGGCAGCCACCAAGTCAGCGCCCGCCGCTGCTGTTTGGAAAACGTCCGAAATTTCATACGTCCTCCCCGGCTTGTGCCAGCGCTTGGAAGAAGGTTGCCGCGGTTTCTCCGTCACCGTCTCCCTCGGTCAGCTCTGCCAGCAGCCGAATCAGCTCCAGCTTGTCCACCAGTTTCACCTGACTTCCGCCCTTTTCCCCGATTTTCACATCGGTCACCAGCCGCAGGTCCATACCGCTCAGGTCGCTCCCGCTGGGCAGAAATGCCAGCTGAACCGCGTCTGTAGGATTGGAGAATGCCAGCTTTGCAATGTTTGCGATTAACTTGTCTTTATTGAGCTTTGCTCCCATGAAGTTCCCTCCCAACCGTACCTTCCCCACCGGGAATATTTGTACGTTCCGGCGCATCGAAACAAAAACGAGGGCGAAAATTTCTCCCTCGTACACCCTAAAAATGCAAAAATCCCCCGACGGAGCGTTTCACCGCGCCCCGTCGAGGGAGTTGCCTTTCCATATCATTTTTTCATTCCATTGATTCGATTGCCGCCCCAGCCGTAAAAAAATCTTCCGCAGAGTTTCCTCCGCGGAAGATAGAACCGTTGAACGGTTATTTGGACTTGATAAACGGTTTGCCGTTTGCGGCAGGCACATGAGACTTACCCACAAACAGAATCAGCACAATCACGGTCACCACGTAAGGAATCATGGAAATCAGCTGTGCAGACACCGTATTGGAGGAGCCCAGAACTACCTTCAGACCGGTGCAGAAACCGAACAGCAGGCAGCCCAGCATTGCGCCCTGAGGCTTGAACTTACCGAAAATCACCGATGCGATTGCGATAAAGCCCTGACCCACGATGGAAATGGGGCGGAACTGGTTGGTAATTGCCATGGTCACGCAAGCGCCGCCCAAACCGGCCAGAAAACCGGACAGGCACACGCAGGTAAACCGCATCCGCAGCACGTTGATGCCCAAGGTCTCGCAAGCCTGAGGATGTTCACCGCAAGCGCGCATCCGCAGACCGAACCGGGTCTTGTAGAACACGAACCAAACCACAACCACCGCAATAAATACGATATAAGTGGTTGCGTAGTTGGTGAACACGTTCTTCATAAAGGTGCCGAACGTGGTGCTCGTATCAAACGCGTTGTTGAACAGCAGGGGAATTTTTGCGCTGGGGGGCAGAGGAATGGTATCGGTCGATTTGAACAACGTCTTGCCAATCATAATTGCCACACCCGGTGCCAGCATATTGATTGCCGTGCCGGAAATCGTCTGGTCCGCACCCAGTTTCACCGTTGCCAGTGCATGGAGTGCGCCAAACAGTGCGCCGGCCAAACCACCGCACAAAAATCCAATCCAAGGATTGTTGGTATAGTATGCCACAACGCATCCGGTGAATGCGCCGGCCGTCATCATACCCTCAATGCCGATGTTGATCACGCCGGAAACCTCCGAAAAACAGGAGCCCAGTGCGGCAAACAGCAGCGGCGGCATAAACAGGAGGGTCGCATAAATAATGACGCCGAGTTCATTAACGAATCCATCCATTATTTTGTCTCCTCCTTCTGTGCTTTGGAATC
>CAJMMY010000014.1 GCA_905214605.1 uncultured bacterium
GTCTATTGACTCACACAAATCTACCTATACTTTTAAATTACGCCTCTAAGCAGGTTCGGTCTCTCTAAAAAAGACCCACCTATACTTTTAAAAGTTGCCTCATAGCAGATATACTTTTGTCAGTTACAGTTCTCTACAGAAACAGCTAAAATCTACCTAGATTTTTAAATACCTCTTTCGTTTTGAGGAATATAAGGCATATTTTTGAGGGCGGCGCGGTAAGCCGGACGCATAATCCGATTGCAGGTCAGCACCTCTTCCATGCGGTTTGCACACCAACCGGCAATTCTGGCAATGGCAAACAGCGGCGTATACAATTCCACAGGAATTCCAAGCATATCGTACACCAAGCCGGAGTACATATCCACATTGGCGCACAAAGGCATACCGTCCTTCCGGCGCTCCATAATCAGCTCCTTACCGATTCTCTCAATGGACTGCATCAGCTGCAAATCCGCCATACGACCTTTGCTCTCCGCCAAGGTTCCGGCTTTTGCCTTAATCAGCTCGGCGCGGGGGTCGGAAATGGTGTAAACCGCATGACCCAAGCCATAAATTTTGCCGGAGTGGTCTCCCGCCTGCTTGTTCAGCAGCTTGGTCAGGTATTCCCGCAGTTCGTTTTCGTCATCGGGGTATCGCACATTCGCCTTAATGTCCGCAAACTGGCTCATCACCTTTGCATTGGCACCGCCGTGGAGCGGACCTTTCAGCGAACCGATGGCCGCGGAAATGGCGGAATAGGTATCCGTTCCCGTGGAGGAGGCTGCGCGGCAGACAAAGGTGGAGTTGTTGCCGCCGCCGTGCTCTGCGTGGATAATCAACATCAAATCCAACAACGCCGCCTCTTCCGGGGTATAGCTCTTATCCTTCCGCACCATACGCAGGAAGTTTTCCGCCACAGACAGCGAGCTCTTAGGGTTGTGGATATACAGCGATTTATTGGCCAGATAGTGGCGGTTCACCGCATAGGCGTTTGCCACAATCAGCGGGAGCCGCGCAGTCAGCTCAATGGACTGGCGCAGCAGATTTTCCGGAGACAAATCGTCCGGCATGGGGTCATAGGCATACAGCGCCAGCACACTCCGCGCCAGCTGGTTCATCACGTTGCCGCTGGGTGCTTTGAAAATCACATCTTCATTGAATCCGCTGGGCAGCTGGCAGGAGCTTGCCAGAATGGATTTGAACATCTGGAATTCCGTGTTGGTCGGCAGTTTGCCCAACAGCAGCAGATATGCGACCTCTTCATAACCGAATGTTCCGGCTTGATAATGGGATTCTGCAATTTCTGTGGCGTCGATGCCCCGATAGGTCAACTTGCCGGGCATAGGAACACGTTCGCCGTCTTCCATCACATAACCCTGAACGCTGCCGATTCCGGTTGTGCCGATGAGAACACCGGTGCCGTCTGCATTTCTCAAGCCATGCTTAATCAGAACATTGTCCCGATCATTGATTGAATAAGCTGCATCAATCTGCGTGCGAAATCCCTGCAGGTACCCCTGCACCACGGGATTGAGCGTTTCCATACGGAATTCCTCCTTCCAAAATTCAAAAAACTTAATGACATATTACTCCATACCCTCTATAAATTGCAAGACAATTCTCATTTTCGTGCAATTCGCGTGGTTAAAAAACGGAGTTTCGGCATTTTATTGTGATTTTAGTGCAAGCTGTTTATATTTTCTTGCACTTTTCCTATTTTGTTTCCCTTTCTGATTGTGCTATAATGAGGCAACCTCAGAGAAAAGGCAGGGATTCAACATGATTTCACTTCACTCCAACGGTGTTCTCTGGAAAAACGGACAGCCCGTTGACGCTCCCGCAGCGGATTTGGCCGCCAGAGAAAAGACCATGGCTTACAAAATTCTTCGCGCCCACGATTCCGGAAAAGACCCGGCGGCAATGCAAATCAAGTTTGACAGCCTGATTTCCCACGATATTACCTATGTGGGCATTATCCAGACCGCCAAAGCCTCCGGATTGAAGGAATTTCCCGTTCCCTATGTGATGACCAACTGTCACAACAGCCTTTGTGCCGTGGGCGGCACCATCAATGAAGATGACCATATTTTCGGTCTGTCCGCCGCAAAGAAATACGGCGGCATTTACGTTCCTGCCAATCAGGCGGTCATTCACCAGTATGCCCGTGAAATGATGAGCGGCTGCGGCAAAATGATTCTCGGCTCCGACAGCCACACCCGTTACGGCGCCATCGGCACCATGGGCGTGGGCGAGGGCGGCCCGGAAATCGTAAAGCAGCTGCTGAAAAACACGTATGACGTGGCTGCACCGCAGGTTGTCCTGGTGTATCTCACCGGCACCCCGAAACAGGGCGTCGGTCCCCATGACGTTGCCATTGCATTGTGCGGCGCGGTGTATAAAAACGGTTTTGTGAAAAACAAGGTTCTGGAATTCGCCGGTCCCGGCGTCAAACACCTGCCCATGGACTTCCGCATCGGCATTGACGTCATGACCACGGAAACCACCTGCCTCAGTTCCATCTGGGAAACCGATGAGGCTGTGGAAGAATATCTGGCGCTCCACGGCCGACCGGAGGAATACAAGCAGCTCCGTCCGGAAGAGGGCGCTTACTATGACAGCATGATTACCATTGACCTTGGGGCGGTGGAGCCTATGATTGCCCTGCCCTTCCACCCCTCCGAGGCATATACCATTCACGAATTGCAGGAAAATGCCGGGGATATTCTCCGCGCCTGCGAGCAGCGGGCCGCTGACCAATTCGGCGGCAAGGTGACGCTGCATCTGACGGACAAGCTGGTAAACGGTCAGCTGTATGTGGACCAAGGCGTGATTGCCGGCTGCTCCGGCGGTATGTATGACAACATTGCCGAGGCTGCCGCCATTCTGGACGGCCACGACATCGGCAGCGGATATTTCTCTTTGTCGGTATATCCCCCGTCTACGCCTGTTAATCTGGAGCTGATGCGCAGCGGTGTGCAGCAAAAGCTGATGGAATCCGGTGCGCTGTTTAAGTCTTGTTTCTGCGGCCCCTGCTTTGGTGCCGGAGATGTTCCCGGAAATAACGGTCTGTCCATTCGTCATACCACACGAAACTTCCCCAACCGGGAGGGTTCCAAGCCCTCTGATGGGCAGCTGTCCGGCGTGGCGCTGATGGACGCCCGCTCCATTGCAGCCACCGCCCGGAATCACGGACGGCTCACCGCCGCAACAGACGTGGACTACACCGCGCCCGCGCCCGTTCTCCGGACCTTTGACCGGGGTGTGTATGAAAAACGGGTCTATTTCGGATTCGGCAATCCCCAGCCGGATGAAGCCCTCCGTTTGGGACCCAATATTACGGAATGGCCCCAGATTCCCTCGCTGTCCGAACACTTGCTGCTCCGTTTGGCTGCAGTGCTCCATGACCCGGTAACCACCACCGATGAGCTGATTCCCTCCGGTGAAACCTCCTCTTACCGCTCCAACCCGCTGAAATTGGCCACCTTTGCCCTGTCCCGTCGGGAACCGGCATACGTGGGTCGGGCAAAAGCCGTGCAGGAACTGGAGGCGGACCGCGCCGCGGGACGGATTGCCCCGGAAGTTGCGGCAGCTGCCAAAGCCGCCGGTATTTCCGATGCCATGCTGCATAATACCACCATCGGCTCCGTGGTATTCGCCAACAAGCCCGGCGACGGCTCCGCCCGGGAGCAGGCAGCCTCTTGTCAGCGCGTACTGGGCGGCGGCGCCAATATCTGCTACGAATATGCCACCAAGCGGTATCGCTCCAACTGCATCAACTGGGGCATGATGCCCTTCCACATCGACCCGGAGACAGCCTTTGATTATCAGCCCGGCGATTGGGTCTGGGTTCCGGAAATTCGGAAAGCCATTGAGACCGGCGCAAACCGGGTTGCGGCTCTGGTCATTACCGACAATGGGGTTACCCCCATTTCCCTGCGTCTGCCGCCGTTGACGGAAGACGAGCGGGCCATTCTGCTGGCAGGCTGCCTGATGAACTGGTACGCCGGGCAGAACCAGTGATTTCACGGAAACGAGGTGTCTCCTATGAAAAAAATTCAAATGCGTCTGCCCATCGTTGAAATGGACGGAGATGAAATGACCCGCGTACTGTGGGCCATGATTAAAGACGAGCTGATTCTCCCCTTTGTGGACCTGAAAACCGAATACTACGATTTGGGTCTGCCCCACCGGGACGAAACCGATGACGCTGTCACCGTGCAGGCTGCCCAAGCCATCAAGAAATATCACGTGGGCGTGAAATGCGCCACCATTACCCCCAATGCCCAGCGCATGGAGGAATACCATCTGAAGAAGATGTGGAAAAGCCCCAACGGCACCATTCGCGCCATTCTGGACGGCACCGTATTCCGCACTCCCATTCTGACCCCCAGTATTCACCCCTTTGTCCGCACTTGGGTCAAGCCCATTACCATTGCCCGTCATGCCTTCGGGGATTTGTATAAGGCCACGGAATACAAGGTTCCGGGTCCCGGCAAGGCGGAGCTGGTATTCACCGACGAAAACGGCACGGAGCAATCCCGTCAGACTGTTTATTCGTTCGATGGTCCCGGCGTGCTGCAGGGTTCCTTTAATACCGACAAATCCATTCGTTCCTTTGCCCATTCCTGTTTCAGCTTTGCGCTGCAAACCAAGCAGGACTTGTGGTTTGCCGCCAAGGACACCATTTCCAAGCAGTATGACGGCCGATTCCGGGATATTTTCCAGGAAGTTTACGACACGGAGTACAAAGCAGAATTTGAAAAGGCCGGCATTACCTATCTGTATACGCTGATTGACGATGCGCGTCATTCGCAGCGAGGGCGGCTTTGTCTGGGCCTGCAAGAACTATGACGGCGACGTGATGAGCGACATGGTCTCCACCGCATTCGGCTCTCTTGCCATGATGACCAGTGTGTTGGTCTCCCCGGAGGGCAATTACGAGTATGAGGCCGCCCACGGCACCATTACCCGGCACTACTACCGTTGGAAAAACGGCGAGGAAGTTTCTTCCAACCCCATTGCCACCATCTATGCGTGGACCGGCGCTCTGCGGAAACGGGGGGAGTTGGACGGAAATGACCCATTGGTACACTTTGCGGACGCATTGGACAAAGCTTGTCTGGACACCATTGAAGACGGAATTATGACCGGAGATTTGGTTGCCGTGTGTGCAAAGCCCGCAGAAAAGGTAAATAGCAAAGATTTCCTGCGGGCAATCCGGGTCCGTTTGGAAAGAAACCTTGCATAAACAAGGAAAAAGCATTATAATGTAGGCTGATGCCGGATGATTTGTTCTGCCGGCAACCAACTCTCTTAAAGGAGCTGAGTTTTTATCAGCCGCGAAAAGAAAACAATGATAGGCCGTATGATTCACGTTTATGACGTGGTCTGCGGTGCGGGAGATTTGCAGATCAGTGCCTTTGCTGCCTCTTCTGCTTTTTTCCTATTTGTGTCTCTGGTTCCTATCATTTTACTGATATTTTCCATTGTTCCGTATACCCGATTGTCCCAAAGCATGGTGATGGGGATTCTGAACGAATCTCTGGACCAAGTGGTTCCGGCGAATATTACCGCCTTTCTGGGCAGCGTGGTCAGTGATATTTACAGCGGCGGCGTGTTAACGCTGTCCTTGTCCGCATTGGCAACCGTTTGGTCTGCCGGAAAGGCTTTTCTGGCCTTGATTCGCGGATTGGACGCCATTCACCGCTGCGGCAATCAGAATTATTTCATTGCCCGGTTTAAAGCCTGCCTTTACACCATCGTGATGATGGTTGTGATTGTCTTTATGCTGATTGTGGTGGTGTTCGGTTCCAAATTGGTCGCATTGGCCACCCGATATGTGCCGGAAATCTCCCCGTTTCTGTACTGGATTCTGGACAGACGGTTTCTCTTTTCCATTCTGGGTCTGATTGTGGTCTTTACCGTAATCTATACCTATGTGCCGAAAGTCAAGCTGAAACTGCGGCATCAGATTCCCGGTGCGGTGTTCTCCGCTGCCGTGTGGATGGCTTTTTCCTGGCTATTTTCTACCTATATTTCCCACACGGATACTTTCGGCGCTTACGGCAATCTGGCAACCATCGTCATTGCCATGCTGTGGATGTACTACTGTATGTACATTCTGCTGCTGGGCGCGTATCTGAATGTCCGGTTGGAAAACCGGCGGAACGAAATGATTTGAAAGGATAATTGACCATGAATGACGCAGTAGATACCTTAACTGAAAACGCGGAACAGGCCGTTACAACCGTCACAAACAGCCTGCAGCACATGACGTGGGAAAAACTCATGGGCCTCGTCGCATTTCTGATTCGTCCCCTGCTGCTGTTCTTGCTGTGCCGGATTGCCGCAAAGATTATCATGCACATTGTGGACAGACTGTTCGCCCATTCCAAGCTGGAAGCCGGTATTCAGGGCTTTCTCCGGTCCGCCCTGCGCATCAGTCTGTGGGTTTTGACGGTGATTTTCGTCATGGACGCATTGAATATCCCCACCGCCTCTCTGGTGGCATTGCTGTCTGTTGCATCCTTGGCACTGTCTCTTTCCATGCAGAATATTCTGACCAACGCATTCTCCGGAATTACCGTGCTCATGTCCAAGCCCTTTGTGGTAGGCGACTTCGTGGAAATCACCGGCGTGTCCGGCACCATCAAGGAAATTACTTTGATGCGCACCACGTTGGATACGGTGGATAACCGGATTATCCAGATTCCGAACTCCGATGTTGCGACGGCAAAAATCATAAACTACTCCACGGAGCCTTTGCGCCGGGTAGATTTGAAATTCAGCGCATCATACGATGCGCCCACAGAGCTGGTAAAAAAAGCGCTGATGGAGGCGATTCAGTCCGACCCCCGGATTCATACCGACCCGGCTCCCTTTGTGGCGCTGAATCAATACAATGCCAATGACATTGAATACGTCACCCGTTCTTGGGTGGATTCCGCAGATTACTGGGGCGTGTATTATCAGCTGAACGAAACCGTACGGGAAGTGTTCGCAAAGTACGGAATCGAATTCAGCTATCCCCATACTGTGGTGCATCTCAATCAGTAAATTCCCGCGCGGGCGGAAATCTCATAGAAGAAAATGAAATAAGGAGAAAACAAACATGGCAATTTATCAGGAACTGTACGCTGCAAAGCGTATGACCATGGAAGACGTGGCAAAACAGGTGCAGTCCGGCTGGATGCTGGGTATGGACGCAGGTCCCACTCATGCTGACGGTCTGATGAACGCCATTGCCGAGAAGATTGCACAGACGGATACCAAAGACGTCAAAGTGCAGATGATGTTGGATACCTATTCTTACCCGTTCTTGGAGAGCGATGCATTCAAGGGTAAAATGACCGCTTACTCCTGGTTCTCCTCCGGCGGACTGCGGAAAGCAATCAACGGCGGTTGGGCTGACGTAATCCCCTCCTACTACCGCGATATCCCCGGTCACATTCTCCGGGAGTACGAGTATGACGCATACTGCGTTTCCGTTTCCCCCATGGACAGCCACGGCTACTTCAGCATGGCAACCAGCAACTCCTACTCCATGTCCATGATTAAAGGCAAAGCGCGTGTTCGTGGAAGTGAACAAGCATCAGCCCCGCGCACTGAACAACATGCAGATTCATGTTTCTCAGGTCGATGCCATTGTGGAAAATGATCACCCCCTGCCTGAGCTGCCCCCCGTGCAGCTGGACGAGAAGAGCATCATCATCGGCAACCTGATTGCCGAACAGATTGCTGACGGCTCCTGCATTCAGCTGGGTATCGGCGCAATTCCCGATGCAACCGGCGCTGCGCTGATGGTGAAGCACGATCTGGGCATTCACACCGAGATGTTCACCAGCTCCATGGTGGACCTGATTGCCTGCGGCGCTGTCAACAACAGCAAAAAGCAGATTCACCCCGGCAAGACCGTGACCACCTTCGCTTACGGCTCTCAGAAGATTTACGACTTCATTAATGACAACCCCGCCATTGAGATTCTGCCCGTGGAGTACGTCAACGACCCCAACGTGATTTGCCAGAACGACAACATGATTTCCATCAACGCTGCTCTGGAAGTGGACTTCTTCGGTCAGGTGTGCGCAGAATCTGTGGGCACCAAGCACATGTCCGGTTCCGGCGGTCAGGTGGACTATGTCCGCGGCGCCTGCCAGTCCAAGGGCGGCAAGAGCTTTATCGCCTTCACCTCTACCGCAAAGGACGATACCATCAGCAAAATTAAGCCCACCCTGACCCCGGGCGCAATTGTCACCACCTCCAAGAACGATGTGGACTATATCGTTACCGAGTACGGCATTGCACATCTCCGCGGTCACAGCCTGGGCGAGCGCACCAAGCAGCTGATTGCCATTGCACACCCCAACTTCCGCGACGAACTGACCTTCGAGGCCAAAAAACGCGGCATTCTGATCTGATTCTGTCTATGTTCCCTGCACATTTTTCTTGTGCAGGGAACTTTTTACACAGTTCACCGTCTAAAAAGTAACATCATATAAGGAGGAATTGCGCAATGAAAAAGAAATTTGCCCGCTGCTGTCTGCTGCTGGCATTGCTGCTGACAGTCTGTGCCTTGCCTGCTGCTGCATTGGATATGGGCCCCAAACCCAGCGTGGTCATTGACTTTCCCGCCTTTGACAGCGGCCGAACCTACTATGTAACCCTGCTCTCCCAAGAGGAACAATACGGTCCGTGGAGCACTTCCTACGTCACCCAAAGCGACGATGCCGAGGACCGCGCCGCATTTCAGGCATTTCAGGACTATACCGACCCGGACGGTTTTTACTTTATCGGCTATTTCGATAACTGTACGGAATCCAACCAGTTCCGTTGGGGATACTACCCTCCGAAAGAGTTCAAGGTACTGGTCTATTTCCCGGATACCGGGGAATTCATTGCCTCTCCGGGCAGCTTTACCCGCTATGCTTTTGACAGCTACTTCACTGCAATGGTGTCCGCAAACACGATTCTTCTGAAAAAGGATTATCAGATGACTTGGGAAATCATCTCGTTCCTCTGCCGCTGCGTGATTACCATTGCCATTGAAATCGGCATCGGCTGGCTGTTCATGTTCCGGAGCAAAGAGCTGATGCGGCTGATTGTGATTACCAACACCGTCACCCAAATTCTGTTGAATATCCTGCTGAACATCACCAATTATCAATCCGGCCCCTTGGTATTCCAATTCCGCTATGCGTGGCTGGAGCTGTGCGTGTTCGCGATTGAGGCTGTGCTGTACACGGTGTATCTCCACCGCAGACCTCAGGAAACGAAATTGCATCCGGTCAGCTATGCGTTTTGCTCCAATCTGGTTTCCTTCATTGCCGGTATGCTGGTGGCAAAAATCGTACCCGGAATTTTCTGATCTCTCCCATCAAAACGGCAGTCTTTCCTCGGAAAGGCTGCCGTTTTTCGGTTCCGTCATTTGCCGGAATCCCCCTTGTATTTCTTCCGCGTTGCCATACCGCCCCGAATGTGCCGCTCCGCTTTGTTCACGTCCAGAATCTCCCGCACTTGTGCATACAGCCCGGGATTGATTTCCTCCAGACGTTCGGTCATGTCTTTGTGGACCGTAGACTTGGAAATTCCGAATTGCTTGGCCGCGGCGCGGACGGTTCCTTTTTCTGCAATCAGATACGCGGCGATGTCGCAGGCACGTTGTTCGATGTCTTCCCGCACAGCATCACGTCCCTTCTTTTACGCTGTGGGATATGTATATGCCCCGGTATGGAACGCTATGCGGTTTTCTGCGATATTACACATGTGACATAAAATAACCGGCTGCGGAGCACTCCGCAGCCGGTTTTGCTATGATTGAGTTGTTGCGTTCAGCGATGCATCACTTTGCCAGGTCGTTGTACAAGAACGTCACAATCTGGGCGCGGGTGCAATCGTTTTCGGGGCTAAAGGTGTTGTTGCCGGTGCCGCTGGTAATCTTCTGTGCAGCAGCCCAACCAACAGCAGGTGCGTAGTACGCGTCAGCTGCCACGTCGGAGAACGTGCTGTTTGCAGCGGCGGGCTTGTTGGCATAGTTGTAGAGGAATGCCACCACCTGGGCGCGGTTCACAGTTTTGTCGGGGCTGAAGGTGGTGTCGGTAGTACCGGAAGTGATACCGTTGGACACTGCCCACAGCACTGCATCGTAGTAGAATGCGCCGGCATTCACATCGGTGAACGGGTTGGTGGTGTTCTTCGCAGCGGGTTTGCCTGCTGCATTCCACAGGAACGTAATCATTTCGCCGCGGGTGCAGGTATCATCGGGCGCAAAGAGCTTGTCGGTCTTGCCGGCAGTAATCTTGTTCTCCACTGCCCACTTCACAGCAGGTGCGTAGTATGCATTCACGTCCACATCGTCAAACTTCACGTCTTTCTTGGTGATGGGGGCGTAGACGGGAGCGGTGTAAACAACATCAAAGACATTGTCAGTCTTGTCTTTATCCGTGCAGTTTGCTCCCAACGTAATTGTGTATTTCATTCCGTCCGGGTTAACTGTAAACTTGACCGTACGATTCACAACAGCCGTTTCATTATCTTTCAAGATTTTAATTGTCTCACCATTCTTTGCAGCATCAACAGCAGCCTGCAAAGTCGGGTAAACATTTTCGCCGATCGATGCCGCCGGAGCAGAAATAACGAACGGGCTGAAACCGTTTGTAGTAAAGGTCAAGGTCTTGGTGCCAGAAGTCTCAGTAACAATACCGGTGTAATATTCCACGGTTCCATTGTCTTTGGTGTGCTTAATGCTCAGTTTATCAACACCGTCTGCAACAAAGCCGGTCGGCAGCGCCATCGTTACCACAGTTTCCTTAGTGATGTTCATTGTCTGATAATCCTGAACAGCCTGTGCATTCTTGTTATTGCCGTCCAGTTTAATCTCGTCTGCCTTGGTTGCGGCGGACGCTACAACGCGGTACTGCGGGGTGATTTCCAACGTCAGTGTCTTGCTTTCCTTGTCATACGCGGTCGGCTCAACCTTCAAAGCAGACTGAACGTACAGTTTAGCGGTATTCTGATCTACTTCTGTTGCCTTTTCAATCAGAGCCTTTGCAGTATCTTCATTGATATCCTTAACGATATCACCAGCAGCCGCACCGAGGGTCGGGGCGGAAACCGTCTTAGCTGCTGCCTTAACGGTGTCCTGATCTTCCTTAGAAATGCTGTCGCTTACCTTAACTTCCGGCGCTGCAACCGCAGGCTTGACCTCAACAGAACCGGTGTCGGTCTTTGCAACTACCTTGTAGCTGTAACCGGTTACATCGCTGGTTCCGGCAACGTAGCCAGTTGCAACATAAGCGCTCGGGTCGGAGGTGAAGTAGCCGCCGGTAATGGTAAAAATCGTGTTTTCGCCGACTTCAAGTGCACCAGAGAAATTACCAGCAGAAATAGAAATACTTGCCTTGTTAGTTTCAGACGGCTTGCTTACATTTTCGTCATAGTCTTTATAGACAGTGTCGTAATCATACAGACGGATTGCAGCGGTAGTGCCGGAAATGTTACCACCGGAGATATTGCCAACTTTGCCGACAGAACTGTATGTATCAGAGCTAAAATTCCAAATACCAATGCTGCCAGCAGTGATTGTACCGCCGGTAATTTCGCCAATAGTACCCCAGTTCTGAATGCAAGATTCCTTTTCGGAAGAGAAAGTGCCGCCGCTAATCTTGTTCACAGTTCCCTCATTCTTGAAAGCAATGAAACCATTCTGCGTGAATGTGCCGCCGGAGATTTCATCAATCGTACCGCTGTTGCAGAACAGAGAAGAAAATTTACCGACTGCGAGGAACTCTCCGCCGGAAATCTTGTTAATGGTTGCGTTTTCAGCGTTCTTGACAACGTACCAGCTGTTACCCTTCGCACTCGTTGCATCGGTGCTGTTATCTACGCTACGTGTGAACTTGCCGCCCTTAATTTCGACAATCGTTCCCGCGTTATAAAGCGCGGCACGACCGTGGCTCACATTATCCACAACACCAGTACCAACGCTATCAAGAATAGTCAAAGTACCGTTGTTGGTAATCGTATGCTTGCGTTCCTTATCCTCAACCTTATCATTTTGTGCAGTCGCGCTATTAACCAGTTTCTTGCCGTTCAAATCCAGCGTAACCGTCTTACCCTCGGGAATCGTGACATCCTCGGTCACATCCGTCAGCAGGGTGATAGTAGCATTATCAGCCGCATTAACAGCCTCAGCCAACGTTGTATAACCAGTTTCACCAACCTGAGCGACATATGTCGGTGCCGGTTCCGGTGTAGGATCAGGTCCAACATCATTTGCTGCAGTAGCATCCGTTGCAAACACGCCGGCAGGCAGCAGTGTTAGCACCATTGCTATTGCTAACAGCTTTGACAATAGTTTTTGTTTCATAACAAATCCTCCCATGAATTTATTTGCCCTGCAGTTTCCCGCAGTTCATATACAACTTTTGGTAACGCTCCGACGGATTCGGCTGCATTGCCCATACCGCCGGTCTGCATAAAAAACAAAAAAACGCTCCCAAGACATGGCCTACAAACCATGCCGGAAAGCGTTTCTTATTTTATATGGTGCCTGAAAATTTTCGCGAATTTGGGTGCAATTATCGCTGTTCTGTTCTGTTCTGTTCTGTTCTGTTCTGTTCTGTTCTGTTCTGTTCTGTTCTGAGCGTATTCTGCCATGGTCATTCTGTCAACCCTTCTTTGGCACTTTTCAATGCTGCACATTTTCGCGGATATCTTTATGATGGCATTTTAACACACTCCCATCTTATTTTCAATGTTTTTTCAATATTTCTTAAAAAATAATCACAAAAATGACAGCGAGCATTGACTCAACGTTCAGTTTTCTTCCCCGGTGCGCATTTTTCTTCGGTTTCTTTTTGACTGCGTAATCGTCGCTTTGCACAATTGGTTTCCCTATTGGCACCTCTTTCCGGGCATTTCTCCGTTTTTGTTCCCGCCGCGAAAAAAACACTTACACGCGAGTCCGAAATCTGCTATACTCCGTAACCGTATCAAGAATGGTAGTCGCAGTTCCAATGGCAACGAGATGA
>CAJMMY010000015.1 GCA_905214605.1 uncultured bacterium
TGGGTGATTCAGTGCGTTTCCAAACGAAATGAGTTTCTATTGATGTGTGCAGAGGCAATTGCGCGGGAACAGACGGCTTTTTTCCAAGGGCAATCCAATTATATTTTGCCAATTACAATGACGCAATTGGCAGACCGGTTGGACGTTTCTCCGTCGACAATCTCCAGAGCGGTTAACGAAAAGTATATTTCCTGCTGCCATGGAACGTTTCCGATGTCTTATTTTTTCTCTACAGCAGTGAATAAAGAGGTAGATGCAAGCAAATCGGAAGTCATTTCGGTTTTGCAGGAATTGATTGAAATGGAATCTAAGGAGAAACCATACTCGGACCAGCAATTGGCGAAACAGCTCATGCAGCGCGGATTTTCTATATCCCGTCGAACGGTTGCGAAGTATCGAGGAGAATTTTCTATCCCATCGGCAACAATGCGGAGAAAGCACTGAATTTTTGAACCGCATGACCAACCCAATATGTAAAGAGAGCCTGGAAATCATAAGATTACAATGATTTCCAAGCTCTTTTTGTAAATGCACGGGGGCGGCTTGCTGTTTACTTCTTCCGATTCCAATATTTTTTCAAGGTGTTAATCAGCACGGTCAGGTCCAGCGGCTTGGTCAGGTGCTCATTCATGCCGGCCTCCAGACTGGCTTGCCGGTCTGATTCAAAGGCATTGGCTGTCATAGCCAGAATGGGAATGGTTTTGGCGTCCGGGCGTCCGGAGTCACGAATGGTCCGGGTGGCCTCGTAGCCGTTCATTTCCGGCATCATAATATCCATAAGAATCATGTCAAAGCTGCCGGCAGGTGCGGACAAGAATGTGTCCACCGCCTCTTTTCCGTTTCGTGCGGCGGTGACTTCTGCACCCGCTTGGGTCAGCAGAAATTCCGCAATCTCCAGATTCAGGTCATTGTCCTCGGCAAGGAGCAGCCGCATTCCGCTCAGGTCGGCCAAATCCGATGTAGGCAGCGGTTGAGGGCGGGCCTCCACCGGAGCGGGGGCAAAGGGCAGCAGAATCGTCACCGTGGTGCCCACGTCCGGGGTGCTTTCGATTTGAATGGAGCCACCCATTTTGTCCACCAATGCTTTCACAATGGACATACCCAAACCGGTGCCGTGATATTCCGTGCGGGCGGTCATTTTTTCTTGAGAGAAAGGCTCAAAGACATGGGCCAGATACTCCGGCCGCATACCGATGCCCGTGTCGGCAACAACGGAGCGGAAGTAAATTTTTCTGTCTTTCTCGGTAATCTCCGTTGTCCAATGAATGGAACCATTGGGCTTGTTGTATTTCACTGCGTTGCTGAGAATATTCAGCAGAATTTCCCGCACATGCAGCGGTCCGCCGTAAACCCACGGACAGCCGCTGCCCTCTTCTTGAAGGGTCAGGTCCAAACCGGATTCCATTGCCTGGGCGCTGATGATGTCCATGACATCATGGGTCAAATCGGTGAGATTGAACACCTCGCTGCCCAACTGTACGTTTTCGCCGTCCAGTTTGCTCATTTCCAGTACATCATTGACCAGCGACAGCAGGTGATTGGCGGCGGTCCGGGCTTTTTGCCGGTTGGCTTGAATCAATTCCGGGTCGCTGATGCGGCTGTTGATGTCCAGAATTCCGATGATGCCGTTCAGCGGTGTGCGAATATCGTGGGACATATTATTCAGGAAGAGCGTTTTGGCGCGGTTGGCTTGCTTTGCCTGCTCCAATGCGTCTTCCAACTGCTGATTTTGCAGTTTTTCATGGCGGGCAGCCTCGCGGAAATGATCGTTCCGCCGGAGGAAGTACAGCACCACGAGAGCGAAAATCAAAATCAGTAAGCTGCAGAAAAACGACAGATGCTCCAGAAAGAAATCCTTGAATGTGTACTGCGACATGGTGTCCAGATAGTGGAAAACCACACCGGCGCTGTAGCCGTCGCTGAGCATGGTAATGCCATGATTCAGCAATTGCAGCAGACCGTTGTTGCCGATGGCTACGCCGATGCACAGGTCGCTGCTGACCGGCAGGGGGGCATTCTTCAGATTGGTGTCATGAATCAGACTGGCGGTGCGGAATGCGTTCAGAATGGTGCTGTCGGCCTCGCCGTTTTTCACAGCCTCGACGCAATCGGCAGAGCTGCTGCAAATAATCAGCTCCGCGTCGGGATAGTTCCAACGGGTATAGTTGGTTTGCAGCAGGTTGCTGGGGTTGACCGCAATTCGCTCGGTGGTGCTGGCGCTGTAAGCGCCTTGATAGATGAGCTCTGCGGTAAATGTGGACACGGTGGAAGTCAGCAGATATCCCTGCTGCTCCGCGTACCAGCTTTCACTGCTCACTGGGAAAATCAAATCCACATCGCCCTGCGCCAAAGCCTGATACATGTCCTCGTGGCAGGAATAGGCCCGATACTGAATTTCCGGTTCGTAGGTTCCCGGCAGCAGGGAGAAAATCTGGGGGATCAGTTCCCGGACCAAGCCGTTGGCGGTTCCGTCGGGACCGGTTTCGCAGTAGGGCATATAGTTGTCCATATAGCCCACAACAATGGTATCGTGGGCGGCCATGTAGTCCTGCTCCACAGTGGAAAGGAACGTGCTGACTGCGTTATCCACGGAGTATTCCAACCGCAGCTTGGTCATAAAGCTGCTGTCCTGCTCTTCAATCATGGGTATGGCATTGTTCAGCTGCCCCAGCAGGTCCGTCCGATTTTTTGCGGTGCAGAGGTAATACGGCTCTTTGCCGATTTTGAAAACCGGGAACAAGCCGGTATAGTTGGAACCGATGTTGTCGGCGCTGACAATGGCATCTACGGTGCCTTGATACAGCGCGGAGATGCAATCCGTGTTGGTGTCGAAATAGGTCACGTTCACGTCGACTTGATTCTGCTCCACCCATGCCTGCAGCCGATCCACCATATTTTTGCTATGAGTCAGACCGATGGTTTTTCCGGAGCAACTGGACAAATCATTGTACTGAATGGTGCTGTCATTGTTGCGCTTGTAAATATAAAAAGTTTCCTGCAGCATATCGGTGTCCGGGAAATTCACCTCATCGCTGCGGTGCTCCGGGTCGGAAACGCCGGCCAACAAATCAATCTCACCGTCCACCAACATCTGGTAAAGGGTGGGCCAATCGCCGTACACATATTCGTAGCGCCAACCGGTGTAGGAGGCAAGTTTTTGCAGGTATTCATAACTGTATCCGCTTTTGGGCGCATCGTCGGAGGCGCCCTCTTGAAAATTCTTGAACTCATAGTAGCCCAACCGCACGGTATTGCTGTCTGCATCCGAAACGGCGCAGACGGGCGGGGCAATCAGAACGGCAGAAAGCAGACACAAGACGGCCGATAGAATACATAGAGCTCTGCGGGGTATCCGAAATGTCATAGAGGAATCCTCCTAACAAATGAGTGATTGAAATCCGACAGAAGTCGGCAGAAACTGCTACTAATTTAATGTAATTATAGTACAATCCGGGGGAAAAAGACAGTAGAAAAGTGAGATATGGGCAAATTGTGCAAAGAGGGGAGCGGTCTTTGTGAAAAAACGCAAAAAACGTGGGAGAAGGCGGATTCTCCCACGTTTTTGCTTTAGGATTTCTTTGGAACATGCAGCCGGGTTAGGTCTGCGCCCTCTAATTGCAGCAGCTGCAGCTTTCGCTCCACACCGCCGGCATATCCGGTGAGATTTCCGTCGGCACCCACCACTCGATGACAAGGAACGATGATAGAAACGGGATTGCGCCCCACCGCGGCACCCACCGCTTGAGCAGACATGGCGGGCTTTCCCAGCTGCTGCGCCAATGCGCGGGCCAAGGCACCGTAGGTGACGGTTTGCCCATAGGGAATTTCCAACAGCAGGTTCCACACCGCTTGTTGAAAATCGGTGCCAATCAGATGCAGCGGCGGAAGAAAGTCCGGGCGCTTACCGGAAAAATAGCAATCCAGCCAACGCTTTGATGCGGTCAGAACGGGCGTATCCCGGGGCACAGCGCCCGAGGGCAGCGTGCGGGCAAAATATCGCTGCCCCGCGAACCAAAGTCCGCTGAGACCGATTTCATCGGCGGAGAGCAGCACTTCGCCCAAGGGAGAAGAGTAGGTTTGGGTGTACGTCATGGAAATTCCTCCCGGGAAATTTGGAATGTGTGGAAAACAAGTGCAAAATGCCGCGCTGCACCGGGGAACGGAACAGCGCGGCATAGGAGGGAAAAGAGCACCCCAGATGCCGAAGCATCTGGGGTGAGTTGTGTAATGATTATGCTGCGGTCTTGTTCTTCTTCTGGTTGACGATGGTAGTGATACCTTCAATTGCCAGAACGATAGCCAGAATGACCAGCAGAATGCCCAGAACCACCTGTACGTAGGGGCCCCAGTCAGCGCCGCCTGCACGCACCAGATTGAACTGCTGCCAGGTGTTGATGAGCAGAGATGCGATGGTCACGCACAGCATGAAGACCATGGGGAACAGGAACATCTTGTTGTCCTTGCCCACGTTGCCCATCCAGGTAGCAACAGCCAGCAGACCCAGAGCAGCCAGCAGCTGGTTTGCAGAGCCGAACAGTGCCCAGATCTTTGCGTAGCCGTTCAGACCCAGCAGGATGCCCAGAACCACAGTGATGATGGTTGCCACGTAGGGGTTCGCCAGGAACTTCTTTGCACCGGTGACGTTCTCGGGAGTCTCGCCCTTGCTGCTGTCAATCCAGAATTCCTGGAACATGAAACGAGCCAGACGAGTAGCGGTATCCAGAGAGGTCAGGCAGAATGCGGAGTAGGTCAGAACCAGCAGAGTGTACAGAATCTTGAACACTGCGGGGTTGCCGCCTGCGATCTGAGATGCCATGCCTGCAACGCCGCCTGCGAAGATGTCGGTAGCACCGGCGGTGTGACCGGTCTGACGAGCGTAAGCAATAGCAACCAGAGTGATGATAGCCAGAACGCATTCCAGCAGCATGCCGCCGTATGCGATGGGCTTAGCGTCGGTTTCTTTATCCAGCTGCTTGGAAGTGGTGCCGGAAGAAACCAGAGAGTGGAAGCCGGAGATAGCGCCGCAAGCGATGGTGGTGAACAGCACGGGGAAGATGGGCTGTTTCACGCCAGCTGCGTTCACGCCGTCGCCGATCATAGTCAGACCAGCACCGGTAGCGTCAGTCATGCTGGGATGAGCAACGACAACGCCGATGGCTGCGATAGCCAGCATAGCGTACAGCAGGAAGGAGGACAGGTAGTCACGAGGCTGCAGCAGAATCCACACGGGAGTGACGGATGCAACAGCGATGTACAGACCAACGATCCACATCCAAGCGGTGCCGGACAGGTAAATGGGATGCCAGTTCATGCCGATCGCCATGCACAGGCAGATAGCGATAATGCCTGCAATGGTGGAAACGCCCATGGGAGCGTTGCGGCGGTAAACCAGGAAACCGAAAGCAATTGCGATAACGATGAACAGCAGAGAAACCATTGCTACGGAAGCGGCGGTAGCAGATGCCTCTACGTCCAGCTTGCCTTCAACATACGTGGCACCGAAAGTACCGGCAACGATGGATGCGAATGCAGCCACGACCAGGATCAGAGTCAGGTATGCGAAGATGATGAACAGACGCTTTGCGCGCAGGCTCATGTTAGTGGCGATGATTTCGCCGATGGATTTGCCTTCGTGGCGGACGGAAGCAAACAGTGCGCCGAAGTCATGGACGCCGCCGAAGAAGATACCGCCGACCAGAATCCACAGCATGCAGGGCAGCCAGCCGAACATTGCAGCGGAGATGGGGCCGGTAATGGGGCCGGCGCCGGCGATAGAAGAAAAATGGTGTCCCATCAGAATAGGTGCTTTTGCGGGGACATAGTCCACGCCATCCTCCATAGTATGTGCAGGGGTGGGCAGGTCGCCTTCACCGACGCCCCACTTCTGGCACAGGTAGCGGCCATAGAAAATATAACCGCAGAGGAGAACGGCAATACCGATGATCAGGATTACAAGACCGTTCATGGATTGATAACTCCCTTCCTTTTCACTTTTTCCGGAGCTTGAAATTGCGCTCCAGATTCTTTCTTGCCTCTACACCCGCTGGATTGGAGTAGAAACGATTGGTTGATGTTTCCATAGCTGCCAACTGGTATTCCGTCCAGCCCTGAAATCCCAGTTTATAGTACTTACGGAAGCGAGTGCGCTTGAGCATTTTCTTTGCTTCCGGGTCTATGGAATGCGCAAGCACCACCAGTCCGACATTGGAGAACATATGCTCTTTGCTCGGACGAACCAGAGAAAGCCCCGCCGTTTTTGTACGGTCGATGTGCTCCTGCAGTTCCTCCGCACTCAGATGATCGGTGTGGAAAAAGTACAGATACTCGTGCTGCTCCACAGCCGACAGGACGTGCTTTTTGGAAACCAAGTAGTTCTCATCCCGCAGAAAATAGGTTGCCATTGCAGGATAAGTCGTATTCTCTACTGTGATGTTCCGCTCCACATCATAAGAATGGGAATAGGCGTTCAACAGCTTGCTCAGCTGCTGCTCCAAGGTAACTTCCATAGGCACTCCTTTCTGTTTTTTCCTTCGTCGTTCCGAGGGTACTCCGTGACAGTACTGTCATTATACGCCTACTTTGACAATTTGTGAACCAATATTGTTTCAACAAAAAAATATTCGTTCACAATTAACAAAAATTCTATTCATAAAATGTTCATATTATCAAAAAGTGTACGGTTTAACCAAAAAAGAAACGGAAAATTCGACTAATACTTGTAAAGAAACGGCAAAACGTTTTATGGATTACGGTTGTTTTACACTTTTTTTGTGTAAAGTGCTGCATAGATAAACCCCTCTGCATCGGCATGAATTGCAGATGCAGAGGGGATATTTTATCATTGTTTTCATATTTAATTAATATTTATTATGTACCGAACCGATGAGACCTCACATCGGTTTGGGAGGAACCTTGGGCAGTTTCCAGCGGTATCTGGCAGCCAGCATACGGACAACGATGGTCAGCAGAATGGTGGAAATGATGGCAATGGTCCGATTGAAGGGGGAAACCAGATAATAGAAAATACTGGCGCCGATAGATGCCAGCGCATAAATCTGCTTGCGCAGCACGGCGGGAGTGGATTGGCTGAGCACATCGCGGAGCATACCGCCGCCCACACCGGTCATCATACCCAGAAATACGCAGAAGAACATATTGTTGCCGAACCCGGCATTCATGGTGTTCTGTACGCCGATGACGGAGAAAATGCCCAGACCGGCGGCGTCGCAGAAATTCAGAAATGTGTCATTGATTCCGTGCAGGGGCTGATCCCGGTGACGGTTATAGGTGGTGCACAGGAACACGATGATACTGGTTCCGGCAGCCAGACCGAAATAAATGAAATTCAGAAACGATTTCGGGGGGAACTGACCCAGCATCATATCCCGGATAATACCGCCGCCGATTGCAGTGGCAACGCCCAGAACAATCACGCCGAACAGGTCCAACTTCCGCTCAATGCCGAGCATTGCACCGGAAATGGCAAATGCCACGGTACCAATCAGCTCGACGATGTAAAACGCAATGTCTACGAAATTATCAGGCATGGACGATTCAATCTCCTTTGAACAATACAATATAATGTAGATTACAGAAAGCAAAAAGGAATTATAAAGAATGTAACGAAAATTGGCAAGAACTTTTTGCGGAAAATCCGGGAAAAACCGGACTTTTTCTTCGCAAACTTCCGAAAGCCGATTTTCCCGGTATTTTAGGCATTGTGCAGCACTTCTTCCCGGATATACCGGAACACGGTTTCGTCGTCATAATCCCGAAGCATCGTCAGCAGGGTTTCCAGCAAAGCACCGGATTCCGGGTGAATCAAGGTGTGGTCCTTGCCCTGCATATAATACTCATAAGGGCGGCTGCGGGAAAAGTCTTTTCCCTGATAGACCCGGGCGGCGGCATAGCGGTCGCAGAACATTTCCACCACGTACCGCTCCGGCATACGCATACCGGTCAGCTCCACATGGTCGCCCACCCAACCGTAGTCAATCCAGTATTCCAAATGGTGTTTGTTCCGCCCTTTGTGATGCAGCCACGCGGCGCTGTATCCCTTGTCCCGCTTTTCCATATCGTTGGGACTGCGGTTGCCTTGGTAATATTTGGCGCCCACCCAAAATTCCGTGGGGCTGTATTTGGAAAGGTCATGCACCAGACCCTGCCGGTACAGACCGCATTGAAAGCAAAATTGCCGCACCAGACGGCGGTGCTTTGTAATGGTTTTAAAATGTGCAACGGGTTTCATGTTTTTTCCCTCCGTTCCAGATTATTCTACCATCTGTGGGCAAAATGTCAACGGATGCCGCGTTGACTTTCTGCGGGAAAACGGCTTATAATATGGCCGGAAATATCCCTCTCCCAAGGAGAAATTTGAAATAATTAAGGGGATTACAATGGAAAATTCTGTTTTGAAACAATATGCCCGACTGATTGCCGCTGTGGGGGCCAATGTGCAGCCGGGGCAGGAAGTGCTGCTGTACGCAGGCTTGGACCAACCGGAATTTGTGGCGGAGGTGGTGGACGCCTGCTATCGGCAGGGCGCCAAAAAAGTGCGGGTGGAATGGAACTACCCGCCGCTGCAAAAGCTCCACGCCGTTTATCAGACGGAGGAAACCCTGGAAACCGTGACGGATTGGGAAAAGGCAAAGCTGCAGCATATGGTAGATACCCTGCCCTGCCGGATTTATCTGGAATCTGATGACCCGGACGGTCTGAACGGGATTCCGCAGCCGAAATATTCCAATGCCATGGCGGCGCGGTCCAAAATCATCAAGCCCTACCGCGACGCCATCGACAATCGCCATCAGTGGTGCATTGCGGCGGTGCCGGGAACGGCATGGGCGGAAAAAGTATTTCCGGAGCTGAAAGGCGAGGCGGCTGTGGAGGCATTGTGGAAAGCGATTCTGTTCACCGCCCGGGCGGACCGGGACCCGGTGGCGGCTTGGGAGGCGCACAATGCGGATTTGAAAGCTCGGTGCGCATATCTCAACGGCAAGCAGCTGCGGTCGCTCCGCTATCACTCTGCAAACGGCACGAATCTGGAAGTAGGTCTGATCCCCACGGCCCAGTTTATGGCCGGCAGCGAGGACACCTTGAGCGGTGTGACCTTTCAGCCGAACATTCCCTCGGAGGAGGTCTTTACCACACCCATGCGGGGAAAAGCCGAGGGTGTTGTGGTTTCCACAAAACCGCTGTCGTTCCAAGGTCAGCTGATTGAAGATTTCTCTCTGGAATTCCATGAGGGCAAGGTGGTCCGGGTGCAGGCTGCACAGAATCAAGCTTTGCTGGAGCGCATGATTGCCATGGACGAGGGCGCGGCTTATTTGGGCGAGTGCGCCTTTGTGCCGAAGGATTCCCCCATCAGCGAAAGCGGCGTGACATTCTTCAACACGCTGTTTGACGAGAATGCCGCCTGCCATCTGGCATTGGGCATGGGATTTGACAACTGCTTGCAGGACTATGACCGCTACACCAAGCAGGAGCGGCAGGAGATGGGTGTCAACGATTCCGTGATTCACGTGGACTTTATGATTGGCTGCGATGATTTGGAAATCACCGGCATTGCCGCAACCGGGGAGGAAGTGCCCATCTTCCGCAATGGCACATGGGCATTTTGATTGAATAACGAAAAACCTCAGGAGTTTTTTGATTCCTGAGGTTTTTGCCTATATTTATCTATATTTTATTGCATATCCGCCAAAGTCAGGTTCTGAATCCATTTTCCGCTTTTCACAAAGGAGAAGCCCATCACGCATTTCAGAATTTCTGGCAGCTGGCAGCAGAAATACAGCGGCAGCATGGGCAGGGCGGTATATCGGGAGAGAATCCACGACAGAGGAATGGCCACAATCCAAGTAAACACGCTGTCAAACAGCAGGGTAATCAGCGTTTTGCCGCCGCAGCGCAGCGTGAAATAGCTGGCGTGGGTGAAGGTGATGAAGGGCAGGAAGATGGCCATGACCACCAGCATCTGCGCAGCCAGCTCCCGCACTTCTTGCGTTGTGTTATACAGCTGGGGGAACAAGCTTGAGCAGGCGGCCAAAACTGCGCTGCAGCCCGCAGCAACGGCTACGGCAAAGAAAATCAGCTGCCAAGCCTCGTCTTTGGCTTTGTCCAACTCGCCGGCACCCAGTTTCTGTCCCACGATAATGCCCACGGAGTTTCCTAAGGCAAAGGCAACAATGGTGAACAGCTCCCAAACGGTCATGCAAATCTGGTATGCGGCAACAGCGGACAGACCGCGGGTGGAATAGCACTGCGCCATAATTGCCATACCGGAAGACCAGAGGGTTTCGTTCATCAGCAGGGGCAAGCCCTTGACGGCAATCTGCCGGGCCAAAGCGCCGGGAATTTTCATGCTGCTCCAAGCACCCAGAATGAAGGGATACCGGGCAGCGCGGCGGCGGGTCCAGACAATCAGAATGGTGCACTCCGTGATACGAGCCATGAGCGTTGCAATGGCAGCGCCCCGGACGCCCAGTTCCGGGAATCCGAATTTGCCGAAAATCAAAAGGTAATTAAATGTAACGTTTACGCAGATGGCAACCACACCGGCAATCATCGGCGCCAAGGTCTGACCGCAGTTCCGCAGGGTGTCGCTGTATGCCTGCGTCAGCACAAAGGGGAATACCGTCAGCACGATAATCTTCAGATATGCCTGCGCTTGCTCCCGGCACAAATCGATGTTGCCCACGTTGTCCTCATGGAGAAACAGCTCAATCAGGTCGTTGCCCTTAGCTGTCAGCAGCAGCGCCGCAAGGCAGGAGAGCACCGCAACCACAAGCACCTTAAACCGGAATGTGTAGCGGATACCGTTTTGGTCGCCTTTTCCGTAATACTGCGCCGTGAAAATACCTGCGCCGGACACACCGCCGAACACGGTAATCTGAAACACAAACATCAGTTGGTTTACAATGGAAACGCCGGTCATGGCCTCCGTACCCACCTGACCCACCATCAGGTTATCCAGCAGGTTGACAAAACTGGTAATTCCGTTCTGAATCATCAGCGGCAGGGCAATCATCAACGCCATCTTGTAGAAATCTTTGGTTCCAATCAGTTTTCTCATAACAAACTCCTGTTTGATTTGCATTGATATCAGAACTTAAAGAGTATCATATCTATTTCCTTAAAGCAAGCGGAGAAATTCCTGTACGCCGGGACTGGTGGTCTGCTTGGGATAAACCAGCAGCGTTTTGGCGCTGGCTTGAAATCCCTTAATGGGCCGGAATGCCACGCCCTCAATGCCCCAGTGGAGCAGACTGCTGGGAGCAACAATGATGCCCATGCCCATGCTCACCAGTAAGGAAAGACTGTAAATGTCGTCAATATACACCCGTTTGTTCTCACTCAAACCCATGTGGGAGTACATACTGGCAATCTGCGCCTCGGAGGAAATGGTGTCCTGAATTTTGTTGAACATAATGGGGTAGCCTTTCAAATCCGCAGGGTCCACCTCGGCTTGCTTTGCAAGGGGGTCTTCCTTGCTGAGCATCAGCATGCAGGGGTCTTTCAGCGTGACCTTGCTGTCCAGCCAATTGCCCAGTTCCAGACCGAATCCGGACAGCACAGCCATATCCAGCTGTCCGTTGGCCAACTGACTGATGAGGGTTTGATTGGTACCCAGAACAAACTGCACGTCTGCTTCCGGGCACTGGGCGGTGTACTGCCGCATGGCGGCGGAAATGGTCCAGAGCTCATAGGCACCGGCATAGCCCACCCGCAGGTCGGATTCTTGCCCGGCGTTGATTTTTTTGCCCTCGGAAATGGCGTTGTGATACTGGGTCATCAGCTTTTTGCACTGCATATAAAATGCCCGCCCGGCAGGCGTCAGCTGCACGCCCCGCTTTTCCCGGATAAACAGCGGGAATCCGATGTCCTGCTCCAGCAGCTTGATTTGCTGGCTGACAGCGGTTTGGGAAATGCAATGCTCCTCGGCGGCTTTTGTAAAATTCAGATGTTCTGCGGCGGAAAGAAACACCGGCAGTCTTTGGATACTCATTGAGAACCTCCTATCGGTCGCGCAATGGTTGGGATTGGTTGCAATATTGTTGTTTACAAAACGTCAAACATACGCACTATTATAGCGCAAAAGAATCATAATGACAATATCTTGTATCACCCCCAAGAAAAACTTATGCTGTCATTCGGAAAAAGTGTTGGACAAAAGTTTCACAAGGTGTTATGCTATTAACATTAGGTAAGATGTACAAAAAAGATGCGTTTTTGCAGGAAAAGATACTGCGAAATGATTGAAATCATGCAGAATTCAAAAACGGCATCGTTTATTCCGTACATTTTGGGACAAGGACCCATAAAAATAGGAAGATATATTGAACAGGAGGTTACAAAATGAGATTCGAAGGAAAAGTGATTATCGTCACCGGCGCCAGCTCCGGCATCGGACGGGCTACCGCAAAGCAGTTCGCCATGGAAGGCG
>CAJMMY010000016.1 GCA_905214605.1 uncultured bacterium
TAAAGTGGAGGTTGATGTCCTCCATGGGCACGACCTGCGCGTAGCCGCCGCCGGCTGCGCCGCCCTTGACGCCGAACACAGGACCCAGAGAGGGCTCCCGGAGAGCAATCACCGGTTTTTTACCGATTTTCCGGAGCGCATCGCCCAGACCCACCGTAGTAGTGGTCTTGCCTTCACCGGCAGCGGTGGGGGTCATAGCCGTGACCAGAACCAGCTTGCCGTTGGGCTTGTCCTGCAGATCCCGCAGCAATTTCAAATCAACCTTAGCTTTGTACTTACCGTACTGCTCCAGGTACTCATCAGCAATGCCGGCGGTCTCTGCTACCTTTGTGATGGGCTCCATCACGGACTCCTGTGCGATTTCGATGTCTGTTTTCATAATAATACGCAAACCCCTTTCAAAATTCTGTTTGTAAAGTTGTGCCCCTGCATTGTATCATATCCGACGGCCAATTGGAACAGCTGTTTCAAAAATAACAGGACAAATTCCAACGGAACCAAACCTTGCCTTTCTTCGTCCAATCGAATAGAATGGTACCAACAAAAAAGGAGATGGTAGAATGCTCTATTACGATGAACGGCTGCGCCAGCTGCAAAAGCAGATGGCCCGAAAAAAACAGCTGACCGCCATGCTGGACAGTCTGATTCCCCCAGCGCAGGGAGCTGTCCGAAAAAACCGCGGCACTGGCCGCCCGGAAAGCAGCGGAACAGGCGGATGTGTCCGTCCAGTCCGGAGCCCGGGTGCAGGTGGACGGATTCCTCCGGTTCGCGGACTTTTTCTTCGACAACCTGTTCACCGACTGGGCGGTGCTGGACCACATCGGCCGGGCAAAAAATCAGGTGCGGGAGACCAGGCGCCAGCTGACCGGGACCCTCCAGGCCCTGGACAGTCTTCAGGCCGCAGACCAGGCCAAGCTGGAGCGGGACAAAGCCGAACTGGACGCCCTGATCCTCCGGGCGGATGTGGAGTGATCCGGCTGCGAACACACAACTCAGGCCCCCGGCGAACCGATGATTCGCCGGGGGCCTGCTGTCCGAAGAAAGGGGAACAGGGCGCTCTGAAAACAGCGCCCTGTTCTTTCGCCTATTTGCTTGCCAGGAATTGCTGTAACTCATAACATATGGCGGCACGGTCACCCTCATCTGCATACAGCTGATCCAATTTTTCCGAGAGATATCGTTTATCCTCTCCGGTCAGGGCGCGGTATGTTTCCTCCTCCGCCAATCTCCCCATAGCGGTCCCCAAATGTTCAAACCCCTCTGTTTCATCGAAGGCGGAATAGGCTTTGAACCGCAAGACACTTTCCACGAACACCAAATTGTAATCGCAGTCCAGCAACCGGTCGGCCAGATCTGCCGTGGAAATGTCGATCATGTGCGTAACACGACCTCGAAACCCGGACGCGATCGCCCGATCCCATTGCATCCGCAGAAACAAAGCGATACACAGGATCAGCAGCCCCGCACACAGCACACACAAGCCTTTATATCGTTTTTCCGAATGTTTCATATTACTTATTCCAATATGCGGAAGTATAACCCGAGAATTGGTCATAATACAAATCGATTGAACCACTATCTATTGTGAACTTCCCCTTTGAATTAAGAGAGAAACTAGGAGGTGTGCTAATGCCCAATCTCATGTGAGCGTAAGCTCCATTTAGCCCTTCAGAACTTCCCTGCTTATAAAATTTTGCGCGTAAAAACATATAATCGGAATCGATAACATTGTTCGGACTATTTATACCATTGGGAACCAAATCGACAGTTGCGTGAACACTATGGCCCTCATATACAAAATCCGAATCTGCTATATAGACAGTTTTGGTAGTCGAAGATTCCCTAGCCTTGTATGTATAGAATCCATTTGCGGTTTGTGCTACAATAGTTCCATTTATAATCGATAATCCAATTGCATCACTTAGCCGACACGCAGGCCGAGTAAGCCAAGTGAAAGAGGAAGAAGCTTCCGCGTTTTTTTCATCAATTTCAATCAATAGTGTTTGAACCTTTATCCAACTATTCGAATCCGTTGCCCGACGCCGTGTTTCTGCTAAATATTCACTGTATGTTTCTTCTGTAACAATTATATTGCCATCCATCGTTTCTGTAAGTTTTATATATGTAGTTTGTGATGATACTTGATTCTTTTCGTCAATTCCATCCGCGAGTGAATCAATAGTATTTTTATCGAGTGTGATTAATACATCCATTGGTATTTGATAGAGATTGTGAATTTTTTCAAGGGTTGAATCTGCAACATCTTGTTGCGCAAAAGCTACTGCTGTTAATGAGAGGCACATCGTCAACGCTAGCAGCAAAGAAAACAGTTTTTTCACAATAATGTCCTCCTTTTGCATAAGTGTCAGTTCCGTTTACCAATTATATATCAATAGGCCAACTTATGTTCTATCACCCTGCTTGTAAATATTGATACATTACTTTTGTCTATATTTAGTATACGCCAATTATAACCTCAAGTCAAGGACTTTTGTCTTTCAGTAGCACTCACTCTTAACTGGATGCCCTGATCCTCCGGGCGGATGTGGAGTGACCCGGCAGCGGACATACAACTCAGGCCCCTGGCAAACCGATGGTTTGCCGGGGGCCTGCTGTCCGAAGAAAGGGGAACAGGCGCCCCCCTCACGACGGACGCCTGCTCTATTCAATTGTATGTATCAAAAACGATTTGATCCTAAATTACATCCAGCCGCCGGAAACGTTCATCACGTGAGCGGTGACATACTTGGACTCATCAGATGCCAGGTACAGAGCCATGTAAGCAATGTCCTTGGGCTCGCCCAGATGCTTGATCATGCAGTTGGTGGTGTAACGAGCCTGAGTCTCGGGAGTCAGGTGCTGTGCAACTGCTTCGGTAGCGATAATTCCGGGGTTCAGAACGTTCACGCGAACGCCTGCGTGAGCAACCTGACGTGCCATCTGCTTGGACAAGTGGTTGATGCCCTGCTTTGCAACGCCGTAGCCGCACTGGGTCTTATCGGGGCAGACAGCTGCCACGGAACCGATGTTGATAATGCTGCCGGAGCCCTGAGGAATCATAGCCTTGTTCAAAGCTTCCTGGCATGCGTTGAAGACGGTGGACAGGTCCGTGCACACGGTCTTTTCGAACTCTTCATAAGTGCAGCGAGTGATGTCCAGGTCCTTTCTGGGGTTGGACTCGCCGAAGTTGTTGACCAGAATGTCCAGACGGCCTTCTTTCGCCAGGCACTCGTTGATCATGCTTCTGTGGGTTTCGGGCTTGTGAGCCTCGAAGTAAACCAGCTCAGCCTGACCGCCGCGAGCTCTTGCTGCTTCCACAGCTGCTGCGCCGGTTTCCATGTTACGGCAAGCGTAGTAAACTTTTGCGCCCTCATCTACAAACAAATCTGCGATGGCACGACCGATACCACGGGTGCAAGCGGTGACCAAAGCGATTTTACCTTCCAATCTGTTGCCCATAATTACATTACTCCTTCCAATTTGTTTCCACAATCTCTCGGCGGTGGCCCGCCGAATCATTGCTCCAAGCATACACGTTCGTTACGTTAATGTCAAGTCAATTTGTTCATGTCACATAAGGTTTTAACATTTTGTACGATATGGTATTATAGATTTTGTTCAAAATAACTGTCAAGGATTTGTCATTTTCTCTAAGTTTTACCTTATTTTTGCAGTAAAACCCCGGGCACATCAAGAAACGTGTCCGGGGTTCGATGAACATTTTCAGAGATTGGGAAAAAATGTATTTCGGCGATTTGATCAGCCGAAGAACTTGCTGTGAATGGACTTTACCGCCAGATCCGCCTGCTCCTTGGGAATCAGAACGGAAACCTTGATTTCGCTGGTGGAAATCATCTGAATGTTGATTTTTGCGTCCGACAGCGCCTCAAACATCAGCGCAGCCACACCGGAGGCGCTCATCATACCGGCGCCCACAATGCTCACCTTTGCAACACTCTTATCCACGCTCACATGGTCAAAGCCAATGGATGCCTTGCAAGCCTCCAACGCCTCTTCTGCCCGGTCTGCATCGTCCAGAGGTACGGTGAAGCTGATGTCATTGGTGTTATTTTTACCGTAAGACTGCAGAATGATGTCCACGTTGATTTTTTTCTTTGCCATCTCGTTGAACACCCGGAATGCCACGCCCGGTTCGTCCGGAACGCTGACCACTGCAATACGGGCTACATTGGTATCTTTTGCAATGCCGTTGATTTTGTTCTCTTCCACTTTCTTCACGACCTCCTTCACTTTTGTACCGGGTTTCCGCACATAACTGGACAGCACTTCCAGTTCAATGCCGTATCTCTTCGCCATTTCTACGGAGCGATTGTGCAGCACCTGCGCACCCAGAGATGCCATTTCCAGCATCTCGTCGTAGGTGATTTCGTCCAGCTTTTTTGCCTCCGGAACTTTCCGGGGGTCGGCGGTGTAAACGCCCTCCACGTCCGTGTAAATCTGGCAGGCGTCTGCCCGCAGCGCTGCCGCAATGGCCACAGCGGTGGTATCCGAACCGCCCCGGCCCAAGGTTGTAATGTCGTTTTCCCGGCTGATGCCCTGGAATCCCGCCACAATCACAATCCGGCGCTTATCCAGTTCCCGGAGAATCCGCTCCCGGTCCACCTTCAGAATCCGGGCCGAGCCGTGGTCCGAGTTGGTGCTCATACCGATTTGCCAACCGGTGAGAGAAATCACCGGGTAGTGCATTTTTTCCAGACACATAGCCATCAGTGCAATCGAAATCTGCTCGCCGGTACTCAGCAGCATATCCAGCTCCCGCTTGGAGGGGCGCTCATTGATTTCCGCTGCTTTTTCCAGCAAATCGTCTGTGGTGTCGCCCTGAGCGGACAAAACCACCACCACATCATTTCCCTGGTCGTAGGTATCTGCAATAATTCCGGCAACCCGCCGGATTTTTTCGGCGTCCGCAACGGAGCTTCCGCCGAATTTTTGAACTATCAGCATATTTTTTCCTCCTGGTCTTGAGCCCTTCCGCTCTTTGGCGCCCAATTTATCATACGCGCAACCAATCGTTTTGTTTTCAAATGCGTTTTGTCCCTCAATTTTCCAGAATCCGGTATGCTGCCACAATTTCCAGCGTTTCGCCGGCTTTCTGCAGCTGTTTGGCCGTCATCTGCTCCGTGGGGAATGCGTATTCCGCAGGGTCCGTTCCCGGAATGGATACAAAATGCACATTGCCGAAGGCCTCATCGATGCGAGCCAGATTTGCCCGGGTCCGCACAAACCAACGGCTGGGCAGTTCGTCGGCGTCCATAAAATAGCCTTCCGGCTGGGCCTCCCAGATGGGCTGTCGGCTCATGGGCTCGGTCAGACAATCCAGAATGTCCGCCGCCACGGCGCTGCCGGTTTCCGACGCACCGGCGCCCGGACCGGAGAACACCGTGTTGCCCACTGCATTTCCGTGGACCACAATGCCGTTGAGCACACCGTCCACGTTGACAATGGGGTTTTCTTTTTCCACAAAATGGGGCGCCACATAGGCCGTAACCCGGCCGTCGGGCAGCTTCAGTGTTCTTCCCAGCAGCTTGATGCGGTATCCCATGCGCCGGGCATAGTCCACATCTGCGGAAGTGATGGCGCGAATGCCCTGCGTCCGCACCTGCTCCGGAGACACCTGATAGCCAAAGCACATATCTGCCAGAATGCAAATCTTCCGGCAAGCATCGATACCGTCCACGTCTGCCGTGGGGTCCAGTTCCGCATAGCCCTTTTCCTGCGCCTCTTTCAGTGCCTGCTCAAAGCTTTTGCCACACTGAATCATTTCCGTTAATATATAGTTGGTCGTGCCGTTGAGAATGCCATACACGCTGTCAATGCGGTTGGCAGCCAGACACCGGGTCAAGGGACGGAGAATGGGAATTCCGCCGCCCACGCTGCCCTCAAATAAAAAGCTCACATGGTTTTCTTTTGCCAAGTGGGTCAGTTCCAGACCGTATTCCGCCACCAACTGTTTGTTGGACGACACCGCATGTTTGCCCGCCTTCAGCGCGGCAGCCACATACTCATAAGCCGGGTGAACCCCGCCCATGCATTCCGCCACCACCCGAATTTCCGGGTCGTTGAGAATGATGTCATAATCCAGCACAATGCGGTCGGCAAAGCGGTTGCCCGGGCGCATCCGGCGGCACAGGATATACTTTACCTGCACGTCCTCGCCGGTGTTCCGTTTGATCACGTCTGCATTGTCCGCAAAAATATCCGCAGTTCCGCTGCCAACGGTACCGATTCCCAAAATTGCAACTTTTACCATGGCCCGCTCCTTCCTTTATCCGGCCAGCAAATCCGCCGATACCACGCCCGGCGTACTCCGCATCCGTACAATCAGCTCATCCGGCGTAACCTCCGCATGGTCCAGACGGGCGGTGATGGTGACCAACGCGCAGCCGTCCGAGGGAATGTTCTGGTTGATGGTCAGAATGTTTGCGCCCACGCCGGCAAAAATAGCCAGCACGGAGGACAAAACGCCCATCTGATCCCGCAGGAATGTATTGAAGGTAAAAATGCGGCCCTGGGTCATATCCCGGAAGGGCACAACGGAATCCTTATATTTATAGAATGCGCTGCGGCTGATGCCCACACGGGCTACAGCCTCTGATACAGTTTTCACTTCTCCGGTATTCAGCATTTCCCGGGCGGAAACGACTTTCAAGAAGATCTCCGGCAGCATGTCCGCCTGCACCAAATAGAATTTCGGCTGCTCTGCGACTGTCATATCTTGCTCCTCCTGGTATTTCATTCAAGGATATTTGTTTTTCTCTCGTGGAATGTATTATTTTATACCATACTCCTGTCCATCCTGCAAGCACGCAAAATGACAAAATTTTGCCGTAATTTAAAAATCTGTATGGCCAATTTGACAGCATATCCCAAATACGGGTCTACGTCAAGCTTTTTCCCCGGGGGATTCCCTTTTATCACGGCGGAAAAATTGCAGAAAATCTGTAAACTTTTTGAAAACTGAAAGAAATCCACCGCCAAATCCAGTAAAACGATTGACCTTGACAAAAAATTGCTTTATAATGTTACGCAATGCAAAGTTTTTGCGTAAGGCAAAAATAAACAAAAAAGTTCCTCTCGGAATGGAGGCATGAATTTTTGAACAGACAAGCTTATCTGGCAGAGTTGGCGCAGCTGCTGTACTATATGACAGCTTGGGACCGAGACGCTGCCTTGGCAAAGTATACAAAGCTTTTTGAAGAGCGTAACAATGACTTCGCCGTGATTCAGGAGCTGGGCAGCCCCATGAAACTGGCGGTAACCCTCTCCCGGAGCTACGAGGCATCTCCGGAGCCCGCAGAAGACGCAGCGGAACAGGAATCCCCCGCTCCCGCAGAAGAGGCCCCGGCAGAAGTCCCGGAAGCGGTTTCCGCAGAAGAAGCCACGGAGCCGGCGCAGACAACGGAAGAAACCACGGAGCCCGCAAAAGAGGAATCCACAGAATCCCCCGCCGCGGAGGAGTCCGCAGAGACCGTTTCGGAGCCGGAAACGCAGCCGGAGCAGCCGGTGGAAGAGACTCCGGCGGAAACGACTGCTCAACCGGAAGTTACTCCCGACGCCCCGGTGCAGCCGGAGCCCGCAAAGCGCGCTCAAGTGCGGGAAGTGCGGGACGAAATTTTCTCGGAAATTTTTGAGGCCGCAACCCAAGCCCAATCCGCCGTGGTGGTTCCGGAAAAGGACGAAAGTCCCATCGTTCGGAAAAGCCGCCCCGGTTTTCTGATTCTGTATGCCCTGCTGTGCATTGTGGTGGGCATTCCCGTCACCGTGTTCCTGTTGGCCGTGGATTTGGTGATTTTCTGTCTGGCTGTCGCATCTTTCGGCGTGGGCATTTACGTGGTTCTGTTTCTGGTTGATCCCCGTTTTTCCATTCTCGGAGATAAATTGGTTATTATCGGCATTACGATTTTGTGCTTTACCGTTGCCGTGGCCATTTGTTCTCTGGCCGTCTGGTTCCTGCGGAATGCAGTTGTGGCATTTATCCGTATGCTTGTCCGGTTCGGCAGAAAGCACGGATATAAAGAGGAGGACTGCCCATGAAATCCATACACAAATTTTTTGTGATTGCCATCGCCTGCCTGCTGGTGCTGGGTGCCGTGTGTCTGGCATTCGGAATTCTGTTGGGCGGCAGCGTCACATCGGTGCTCATGGCCGTGAGTTCCAAGGCCGCAGATACTTTGGGAATTCTCTTCGGCTGGGCGCCGCTCGTAGCATAACCGTTGATTCTACTCCTGCGTGAGAAACCACGCAGGAGTTTTTTATGTTCTAAACGCTTTTCAGTTCCAGATTCCGCTCCTGCAATCCGTTTTTGAACACCTTGACCACATATAATATTCCGCTCTCCAACGGGCCGAACAAAAACATTCCGTCCCGGTCGGTAACGGTCCGCCCCAGCAGTTCCGGCTGCTCCATTCCGTCCCGAAACAGCAGCACGGCGCCGTCTTCCACCGGCATGCCGCTGCCGTCAGTCAGCCGTCCCAATAAGATCGCCCGGTCATCGGGCTCCGGCGCAAACACCGCCCGAATCAGCTCCCCCGCCGCCGGACGCACATAAAATTGTCCCGATAGGCTCATTTTCTCCCTCCTTCCCTCTTCAGTATATGTGAAAACCCGCGGTTGTGCTTGACAAGGAGACGGCTTACCTATAAAATATATAAGTTAAAATACGAGCATTGCGCGTATCTTGCACACCCGCAATTTGCCACAATCTGTGGAATCGATAGAAATGGAGAGATATCTCATGGCAAAAGAGAAAAAAGTCGAACAAATTACCGATATGGAAGTTGATTTCGCCCAGTGGTTTACCGACGTCTGCGTGAAAGCAGAGCTGGTGGACTACTCCGGCATCAAGGGTATGTTCATTCTGCGTCCCTATGGCTATGCCATTTGGGAAAACATTATGAACTATCTGGATAAGCGGTTCAAAGAGCTGGGTCACGATAACGTGTCCATGCCCATGCTGATTCCCGAATCCCTGCTGCAGAAGGAAAAGGACCACGTGGAAGGCTTTGCACCGGAGTGCGCATGGGTCACCATGGGCGGCAGCGAGGAGCTGCCCGAGCGTCTGTGCATCCGCCCCACCTCCGAAACCCTGTTCTGCGACCACTGGAGCCATGTGGTTCACTCCTGGCGCGACCTGCCCATGAAGTATAACCAGTGGTGCTCCGTGCTCCGTTGGGAAAAGACCACCCGTCCGTTCCTGCGCGGCCGCGAGTTCCTGTGGCAGGAGGGTCACACCCTCCACGCAACCGCCGAGGAGGCCATTGAGGAAACCGAGCAGATGCTGGAAGTCTATGCAGACTGTCTGGAAAATCTGCTGGCAATGCCCGTTGTCCGCGGCAACAAAACCGACAAGGAAAAATTTGCCGGCGCAGAGCGGACTTACACCGTGGAGTGCATGATGCATGACCACAAGGCCCTGCAGTCCGGCACCAGTCATTATTTCGGCGACGGCTTCGCAAAGGCATTCGGCATTGCATTCTCCGATAAAGAAAACAAGCTGCAGACCCCCCACGAAACCTCTTGGGGTATGTCCACCCGTACCATCGGCGGTCTGATTATGACCCACGGCGACAACAACGGTCTGGTTCTGCCTCCTCACGTTGCACCCATTCAGGTCATCATCGTTCCCGTGGCACAGCACAAGGAAGGCGTTCTGGAGAAGGCCGGCGAGCTGTACGACACGCTGAAAGCCGCCGGAATCCGGGTAAAGATGGACGACAGCGACAACTCTCTGGGCTGGAAGTGCGCACAGTGGGAGATGAAGGGTGTTCCCGTCCGTCTGGAAATCGGTCCCCGGGATATGGAGAACAACCAGTGCGTGGCTGTGCGCCGGGACAACCGGGAAAAGGTCACCATCAACATCGACGAGCTGGCAGCATCGGTCTCCCAGGTTCTGGAGCAGGTGCAGCAGGGTCTGTTCGACAAGGCAAAGAAGAACCTGGACGAGCATACCAAGGAATGCGAGACGCTGGAAGACGTGAAAACCTTCATCGAAACCGAAGGCGGCTTTGCAAAGACCAAATGGTGCGGCGACCTCCAGTGCGAGCTGGACATGAAGGAAAAAGCCGGTGTGTCCTCCCGCTGCATGCCTTTGAACCAGTCCGGTACCAAGGGCAAATGTGTCTGCTGCGGCAAAGAATGCACCACCGATATTCTCTGGGGCGTTGCATACTAATCATTACCAAGCCGTTTCGGCGGAAAGCGGTGCGTGAATGCGACAGCTGTTTTTCCATGTGTTTTTCATGTCGATGATTCCCGTGGTGGAACTCCGGGGCGCCATTCCCTACGGACTGGCCGCCGGGCTGGACCCATGGCTGACCTATCTGGCCGCCGTGGCGGGAAATATGGTTCCGGTTCCGTTCATCATGATTTTCATTCGCCGGATTTTCAACTGGGCGCGGGAACATTCCCGTTGGCTGGGCAATCGGGTCCGGTGGCTGGAAGACCGGGCGGAAAAGAAATCCGATTTGGTGCAGCGCTATGCCTTGGCGGGTCTGACCGTTCTGGTGGCCATTCCCCTGCCGGGCACCGGTGCATGGACCGGCGCGCTGGTGGCGGCGCTGATGAACATTCGCCTGCGGCAATCCTTTCCCGCGGTGCTGTTGGGCGTTTTGATTGCCGGCGTGATTATGCTGCTGATTTGCGGCGGTATTTCCCTGATTTTCTAAACAAAACGAACGGGGGTTGTTGCCTGGATAAACCGGACAACAACCCCTGTTTTATGACTCGATAAGGAGACTTTTCTATGCGGAAAACGCAAAAGCGCGGCTATTATATGACCATCGGCCGGCTTTCCAACAGCCGGGGCACCTTTTCCGATGCCCTGAATACGGCTGCGGAGGCTGCCGACCTCCGCCCCTGTCTGCATGATTTTGTAGATTCCAAAAAGAAACCCGCAAAGCCGTTGGACGGCGCCGTCTGCATTCTTTCTTACAGCGATTTGGAGGATTTTGACGACGTGATTTACGAGCTGCAAGGGGCTGACCGCAACGCAGCGCCCTATCTGCTCTTCTTTTTTGATGACCCGGACACCCAAGACACCGGCTCCATGGATTTGGCGGATTTTTCGCTGTTGGAGGCATTGGAGGATTCTCCGTTGGGCTTTGACGAAAGCAACACGTTTCTTTTCCGCTGCTCCCTCCCGGAAGTGGTGCGGGGAAAGGACGTGCGTTGGGATTTGTCTTTGGATCAGTTTCTGGGCACCTTGGACGATTTGGCATCGGAACGGATAGAGAGCCCCGTTTCCAAGCCGAAATCCACCCCGGCCAAAAAACCGGAGCCGAAAAAATCAGCTGCCCCGGCGGCAAAAGCCCCTGCCAAACCCATTCCGCCCCAGCCGAAACCGGAATCCAAGCCGGAAACGATCATCCCCGTCAAGCCCCGACGGAGCGCGGCACCCACCCGGGCGCAGCTGCTGACCGTTGTGGCCCGTCACCCGAAAATTCTCAGCCATTCCTTCCGCCCGGTGGAGCAATGCAAAGAACAATCGGTGCAAAGCGCATTGAACGCCTACGCCGTGTCATGCCCGCCGGAATCCGTGGTTGCCCTTCTGGATACTTCCCTTTTCGGCACCGGAAAAAGCGGTTTTCTCCTCACGGAAGATGCCCTTTACGGCAGCGTGTTTTCCCAAGCCGAATTGCCCGGCAAGCGCCTGCCCCTTGCCCGGCTGATTGCCGCTGCCCCCGGCAGCGATGAGCAGCATCTCCGCCTGACCATGGCAGACGGAACCGAAATCGACGCGTTTTTCAGTCTGTATGCGCCCCATTTGATGGAAGTTTTACAGGACATTCTGGCATTGTGACCTTGCCTTGTTCGGTCATCCGTGCAAAAAACAGTTCAGCCTTCGTATGCTTTGAACCATACGAAGGCTGATTTTTGATTGATTGAACCGTTTCCGGAACATGATTTACCGCTCGTCTATCACGTCAATAATCTCCCCGATAAATACAAGATGGGGCTGCCAGCCCCCTTTGAAATCGGGGTATACCTTGGGCATAGACGCATAATATTCCTGCACCTCCGGGGCAATATCCTCTGTGGCGAACTGATGCTGATACAATTTCTTGCACAGAAACGTTAAATTCGCCTCTTTGTACGTGACTCCCTGACCGAATGCAACCGGTGTCAGCCCCGCAGCGGCGGCTTTTTCCCCGTCTCTGCCGGAATGTCCACCAATGTAGCCCAAAGCCTTTTTGCAATCCTCCGGATAAAAGCTCACCGTAAAGGTGTCGCTGTTTTCCAGAAATTGACTGGTGTACCGAGCCGGGTGAACATAAATCGTAACGGTGGGGCGGCTTTTGCCCACCTTTCCCCATAGGTTTCCCAAGCTGCCCCAACCGATGGTGCAGCTGTTATAATGTTCCATGGAGCCGGCAG
>CAJMMY010000017.1 GCA_905214605.1 uncultured bacterium
ATCTCCCGTGGTGGTTTCAAACTGAACCCAAACACCGTCCGGCTGCTCCGCTTGAACGGTTTGTCCGTTTTCCTTGCCGCAAGCGGTCAGACTTGCCGTCAGCAGCAGCGCCAATCCCGCAGCGGTCCATTGCTTTTTCTTCATGTGATACCCTCCCCGGCAAAATTTTTTATAGTTCTGTTTTCCACAATTCTACCATATATGACGCAATTTCTCCAAAATTGTTCCGCCTTTTTCGTCATTTTCCCCTGCCAATTCTTCCTGCCGCTTTTTGGCAAAAAAGGCGAAATTTCCGGTTTCGTCAGGAATTCAACAATCCTTTCAGTATTTCTTAACGTTTTGTCATACATTTAAATTAATATTCATGTAATATTACACTGCTATGACTATATGTCATGCAGTTGTATTTATAATGTATATTGGATTGTGACGAGGTTCAGTTATGAAAGAGGAAAAGAAAATTCCGGGGGTTGCCGATGTGAAGAAGTTGAAACACTTCAACATCTACAACCACAACGATGTACAGTTTGAGCCGACCTTCGTTTCCGTAGGCCGCCAGATTGAGAGCATTGCCCAGACCAAGCCCAACGAAATTGCTGTGATTGAAATTTCTAAGGACGATACGGAAGTCAAAACAGCCACTTGGAAAGACCTGTATCTGAAATCCAACCAGCTGGCATGGCTGCTCAAGGAAGAGGGCATTACCAATACCAGCACGGTCATGATTTGCCTGCCCAACACCATTGCCCATATTCTCTGCATTTACGCAGCTTGGAAAAACGGCGCCTGCTATCTGCCCATTGCCCCCCGCTCCACAGACGGGGAAATCGACAACTTTGTGGCCTTGGCAAAACCCGATTTGCTGATTACCGAGGGATATCAGCCGGAAGGCGTCAAGTGCATGACCGTGGAAACTCTGATGGAGCGGCTCAACGCTTATTCCGACAAAATGCCCCCCGATATTCTGGCCAACCCCTACCGGGCGCAGACCACCGGCGGCTCCACCGGCAAGCCGAAACTGATTCGTTTCACCCGCGCCGCCGGAGAATCCGACGAAAGTCTGATGGCATGGTTCTATATGACCGGTATGTTCTTCGGCTGCCGTCAGCTGATCTGCGGACCGATGTTCCACAGCGCGCCCGCCTCCGCACTGATTACCGGTCTGTGCTGCGGCAACCGCATTGTGATGCCCAACAACTTCAAGCCCGCTGCCATTGAGCGGTACATCAAGGATTACGAAATTGAGTGCGTCCAGATGGTGCCCACACTGATGCACCGTATGCTGAAACTGGATACCTTCAACCCCGAGGACTTCAAGAGCGTGAAAGCGCTGTCTCACACCGGCGGCTACTGCTCCGCAGAGCTGAAACAGGCATGGATTAACATTCTGGGTGCCAAAAACGTCTATGAAATCTACTCCATGAGCGAAATGATTGGTATCACCACCATTCGCGGCGATGAATGGTTGGAGCACCCCGGCAGCGTGGGCCGGCCCTTCGGCGGCTGCAAAATTTCCGTTCGGGCAGAAGACGGCACGGAGCTGGCCCCCGGCGAAGTGGGCGAGATTTTCATGACCCCCTCCGGCGGTTATCTCCAGACGGAATACATCGGCCGAGAGCAGCTGCCGGACGTGGGCGGCGGATTCCGCAGCGTGGGCGATATGGGCTACGTAGACGATGAGGGCTATCTGTACTTCTCCGACCGGCGGAGCGATATGATTGTTACCGGCGGTGAAAACGTATTCGCCGTGGACGTGGAAAACGTCTTTATGGAGCACCCGGACATCAACGACATTGTGGTGGTTGGTATCCCCGACCCGGAATGGGGCCGTCGGGTTCACGCCGTGGTGGAGGCGAAACGGGAAATGACCTACGACGAATTCCGTCGGTACGGTTGGAAATTCCTGCTCCCCTTTAAGGTTCCCAAAACCGTTGAGTATGTGGATGCCCTGCCCCGGAAAGACAGCGGCAAAATCAACCGGGCCGAGCTGGCGGAAACCTGCGAAAGATTGCAGAAAGACCTGGTCAAGCCCTTCGGAATCATCGACACCGGACTGCGTCAACTGCTCCGGGAAAGAGCTGCTCAGACAGACGCTGCCGAGGCTGCGGAATCCAAAAAATAAATTTTTTTCGATTCCGAATTTTTAAATTCGTACATATCCGTTTTTTACACTCCCGGACGGGCCCTGTGCCCAGGCCGGGAGTGTTGCTTTTTCCCCTCATTTTTCGTGAAATTCTCCCCGGTTTTTACGGATTCTCCGCTGCATTTTTGCAAAATGCCTTTCTTTTGCAGATTGCGCATAAAATAACAAAATCTTCCATTTTGAGTGTCAAATTCAATCAGAATGCTTATCTTTCTTCAAAAATTGTTCTGAAAAACTTGCTTTTTGTCTGAAAAATTGTTATTATTCCAGAAGAAAAAGGCAGGTGTTCCCCATGATTACCCAAAGAAAAGCCATGCCTCTGTGCGATAAACCGGAATGTGGGATGTTCTCCTCTCCGGATAAGCTGCTGCAGATGCAAAAACTGACGATTTCAGATCATATCGGTCCGCTGGCGGAAGACGATTCTCTATTCCTTTACGTCACCGGCGGCCGGGGCTACGCAACCATCAACGGCGTGGTGTTTGACCTGAAACCCGGCTGCTTTCTCTGGCTGCAGTCTTATCATGTCTTCAGCCTGGAATCGGCCTGGGGCGAATCTCTGGAATTGACCGCCATGGTGTATGATTACCCCTTGTCCAGCTATATGACCTTCCGCTCGGACCACACCCGGGACCGGAATCTGTGGGCTTTCGCCTCTTCTCCCCCGGTGTTTCAGTTGGAAGGACCCAAACGGGAACGGTTGGAAATGATGCTCCGGGAATTCGAGTTTTACAACAATGACCACGATTCCGGCAGCAATCTGATTAAATGCGCCATTCTGGGGCAGATGTCCTATTTCTTCTTCGCACTGTGCGACCAATACCGCAGCCAGTTTCCCTACGTTCGCCATCAATGGCCTATGGGCTGGGTGCTCAGTCTGTATATCGCTTATTACTGCGCCGAGGATCTGGACCCAAAAGATGTGGCCGACCTGTTCGGCATCAGCGTGGGTACACTGAACCGGGAATTGCGCATCATCACCGGCATGAACTTTGCCCAGTCTCTGAACCGCGCCCGGGTCAATCTGGCCGCCGGCGCCATTCTGTTCAGTGAGCTGTCTTTCCACTTTTTGTCCACCTACTGCGGTTTCCGCTCCGAAGTGGCTTTTTACCGCACGTTCAAGGAGCAGAAAGGCATGACCCCCCAAGAATATCGGGAGTATGCCGTCCACTACACCGGCGTCCCCCGGAAAATGGTCAGCGAAACCGTGGAGCGGATTCTGTACTATATCCATTCCAACTATCGGGAGCAGATCAGCCTGAAATCCATGGCACAGGATTTGTATATCTCTGAGAATATTATCCGCACCCTGCTCCGGGAAAATCTGAACACCAGCTTTAAGGAAATCCTCTCCGCCTACCGCATTCGCTATGCCGAGGCGCTGCTGGTGGTGACGGACCTGCCCATTCTGGATATTTCTTTGGCTTCCGGCTTTAACTCCGAACGGACGTTTACCCGATTGTTCAAGGACCGGAACGGCATCACCCCCAGCACTTTCCGGAATCAACACATAAGGGAGACAACATGAAAAAGCTCAAATACTCCGCACCTTTCGACAGCCGAGATTATTTCACTCAGAATATTCTCCCCACAGCCATTTTGGCTGACCAGAAAACCATTCGGAAACAGATTCCCTATCGGCAGCATGACGATTTGGAAATTCTCCTGATTCGTCAGGGCTCCGGCACCATTACGGTCAACGCGGTGGAATACCCCGTCACGCGAGGGGATTTGTTCTGTTTCAGCCCCTATCATTTCCACCGTCTGGACGCAGTGGACGGCGACAAGCTGGAGGTTTCCGAGTGCCACGTGAACAGCGGCGTTTACTTTTACGTGACCGCCTGCCCCTACTATCACACGGAGGAAACCACCGCCCTGCCCTACCCCCATCTGCACGTCAAATTGAGCGATTCCCAGACCCGGCAGGTGGAATATCTACTGGACGGCATCGCCATGGAAAGCGCCCAGAAAAACATTCAGGAGAATCAATCCTGTTTCTTCCTGCTGATGAAACTGTTCGGCATTGTAGAGCGCTGTGCCGTAAAGCCGGACGCAGACTGAATTCTGGAATTTTTGCTCATATTTTTCGTGAAAATTCTAAGGAAAACGTCAAAAATATAACGTCCCGGACTTTTATGCTTGACTTCCATCTGGACTGTTGATATCATTGCTGTTTGATGATATCTATTGTTTTTCTATAAAAAAACATGGGGTAGTCAAACTGTCTGCCCCGCATTTTCCCATATTGCACGATTGATTGGAGGAGGCTTACCCATGGGACATCATTTGATGGATGGTAAAACTGTCTTTCTGACAGGTGGAGCCGGAGGAATCGGATTTGCAACTGCTCGTCTGATGTTGGAAGAGGGCGCGCAGGCTGTTTTGATCACGGATCTGAACGAAGAAGTAACCACAAAAGCTGCCGAAAAACTGAAAAGCGAATTCCCCGGCCGGAACATTGAGGCCGCTTGGCCAAATTTGGGCAGCGAAGAGGAAATCGGTGCCGTAATGCGCGCCTTTGCGGAAAAATACGGAAAGCTGGACGCTGCGCTGTCCATTGCCGGTATTACCCATAACACGACCATCAAGCGGATGCAGCCCGGTGAATTTCTCCGTCAGGTGGACGTGAACTTGATTGACACCTACAACGTGGACCGGCAGGCCGGTCTGATTATGCGGGAGCAGCGGTTCGGTTCCATTGTGAACACCAGCTCCATCTGCGGTTTGTACGGCAACCCCATGGGCTGCGGTTACGGTGCGTCGAAAGCCGGCGTGATCGGTCTGACCAAGTCTTTGGGCCGCGAGCTGGGCTACTTCAATGTCCGGGTCAACTGCGTTGCTCCCGGCGCAATCCGCACCCCCATGACCGCAAATCTTTCCAAAGAGGCACAGGCTGCCGCAGTGGCTAATATTGCGCTGCGCCGCATCGGCGAGCCGGAAGAAGTTGCAAATGTTTTTCTGTTTCTGGCCTCCGACTTGTCCACCTACTGCACTGCCTCGGTTTACAACGTGGACGGTTTTTCCATCTGAGAAACGCCGGAAACCCTTGAAAAATAAGGAATTTTTACGTATATTCTATAAGGACAATGCCGCAGATAGAACATATCTGCGGCATTGTTTTTATTCACTATGCACAATTTTTGTCAATCTGATTTAAGCAAAACGATTCCTTGACTTCCATCGCAGAGCGTGATAATATTAACAACAAGAGCGAATGATTCACACTACGCTACTGAATTATTGATTGGAGGAAATTCACATGGAAAACATGATGAAGGGCAAGAACGTATTTATTACCGGCGGTTCCCGCGGTATCGGTTTTGCCACCGCAAGAGAAATGCTGAAGGAAGGCGCTAACGCAGTTGCTATCTGCAGCCACTTTGAGGAAACCCGCGAGGCCGCTCTGGCTAAGCTGAACGAGGAGTTCCCCGGCCGCAACATCGTTGGCTACACCTTCGATCTGGCTACCTGCACCGAGGCTGATATCGATGCATGCATGAAAGACTTCATTGCTAAGTTCCCCAACGAGGAAGGCAAGCAGCATCTGGACGCTGTGTGCTCCATCGCTGGTGTCACCCACAACAACACCTGCAAGAACATTCCCGAGGGTCTGTTTGAAGAGGTCGTTCGCGTCAACCTGACCGGCACCTGGTACGTTGACCACTGCGCTTGCAACATCATGCGTGGCCAGAGATACGGCGCTATCGTGAACACCGCTTCCATCGCTGGTGTGTACGGCTCCTCCATGGGTGCTGGCTACGGCGCCTCCAAGGCTGGTGTTATTGGTCTGACTCGTTCTCTGGGCCGTGAGATGGCTTACTTCAACGTTCGCGTGAACGCTATCTGCCCGGGCGTTGTGAAGACCGACATGGTTATGAAGGACACCTCCGAGGCTGCTATCAAGTACGTGTGCCAGGGCATTGCTTTGCACCGTATGGGCGAGCCCGAAGAGTTGGCTAAGATGTTCGTGTTCCTGTCCTCCGATGCTTCCAGCTACTGCGAGGCAGGCATCTACCACTGCGACGGCTGGACCACCGGCTGATATTGCACTCAATATCGAAATTTTTCTGGACCCGGTTTTACCGGGTCCTTTTTTATTGCTTTCAGCCATCTTTAACAATATATTATTTTTGTCAAATGTACAAAATTCACAAAAAATATTGACACTTTTCTGATTATCTTACTCTTGACATTCAGTTGTCAAAAAGGTATCATAGCATAGTCGGAATCAATTTGGAAAGTGATTCCTCTTACTTGTTAAATTACCGGAGTTCGTTTCCGGACGAGCTGTGGCTGTTTAAAAGACATATTGAAAGGAAGTTATGTTGTAATGAACGTTAAAGTGATTAACAACGCACTGCATCAGAAATTCAATGAGTACCCCGGCTTCGGTGTTCTGGAAGGCGTGAAAGTTCTCGTCACCGGCACTAACATCGCTGGCCCCTTCGCAGGCTGCCTGATGGCTGAAATGGGCGCAAAGGTTGTCCAGGCTGAGGCTCCCAACATCCTGTGCCAGACCCGTGGTACCACCGCTTGGTCTCAGAACCACAGAAACGAATACTCCATCACTCTGAACACCGCTACCGCTCGCGGCAAAGAAGTGTTCCTGAAGGCTATCGAGTGGGCAGACATCTGGATCGAAGCCGGCCGTCCCGGCGGCTACGAGAAGCGCGGCCTGTCCGACGAAGTGTGCTGGGAGCACAACAAAAAGCTGGCTATTGTCCACGTTTCCGGCTACGGCCAGTTCGGCCCCGCTAAGGACAAGGCTTCCTACGACGTTTCCGGCCAGGCAATGGGCGGCTACATGTACATGAACGGTGTCAGCCCCACTTCCGGCATGCTGAAAGTGAACCCCTACCTGTCCGACTACGTAACCGCTTACAACGCTTGCATCGTGGCTCTGGCTGGCTACATCCATGCTAAGAACTTCGGCGAAGGCGATTCCTGCGACGTTGCTCAGTACGACACCATGTTCCGTCTGCTGGATAACTATCCCGCAGTGTGGTTCAACAAAGGCTATCCCAAACAGGGCGAGCCCGTTCCCTTCCGTACCGGTAACAAGAGCGACCAGGCTTGCTGCTTCTCCTTCTATGACACCAAAGACGGCGGCGCAATGTTCGTTGCTATCGTTGGCCAGGGCCCTGTGACCCGCGGCTACCCCATCATCGGCATGGGCACCCCCGGTGTCGATCCCGAAATCCCCGCAACCTGCACCGGTTTCCCCCTGTTCGATCCTCGCGGCCAGAAGGCTGAGGCTCTGATCACCAAGTTCTGCGCAGAGCGTACCTGCGACGAGCTGGAAGAGATCTTCACCAACGCCGGCATCCCCTGCCAGAGAGCTTACACCCCCGCTGACATCGAGAAGGATGCTCAGTACGAGGCACGTGAGAACATCGTTGAGTGGGACGACCAGGTGTTCGGACCCATGAAGGGCATTGGCTGCACCAACATCTTCAAGAAACACCCCTCTCAGATCGTTGCTTCCGCTCCCACCTTCGGCGAGCACAACCGCGAGTTCCTGGAGTCTCTGGGTTACTCCGCAGCAGAGATCGACGAGATGTATGCTAAGAAGGAAATGGTCACCATGACCGCTGCTGACACCGCTGTCGTGAAGAACCTGGCAGCTTGGGGCTTCTTCTGGGATCCCAAACGTCAGAGCGAGCGTCTGGGTCTGGAGTTCAAGGGCTAATCCCTTCTCCAACCAACAGAATTTTACAAGGACCGCAGTTTTTGCTGCGGTCCTTTTTTGTGTTTCCGGGAACGGACAATTTCGGGGAAATGTCTGCGTAACCAACATATTGCCATGTTTTTTAGTTCATACTGCACAAGAATATTTCTGCTTTTTGAGCGGTTTTTGAATTAGTTGTTGACATTGACATTGAAATAACATATAATCAATACAAGCTTTTGGAAGGAAGCTCTTGCAAAACTTAAATTGAAAGGAAGTCATTGCCATGAAAGTATTCAATAATGCTCTGCATCAGGATTTTGCAGCTTACCCCCAGTTCGGTGTTCTCCGCGGCGTAAAAGTTTTTGTTACCGCTACTAATATTGCCGGTCCCTTCGCCGGTTCTCTGATGGCCGAAATGGGCGCACAGGTTCTGCGTGCAGAGCATCCGAAAATTGCCTGCTCCACCCGTGGCACAACTGCTTGCTCTCAGCTGCACAGAAACGAGTACTCCATTACTCTGAACGCAGCAACTGCCCGCGGTAAAGAAGTTTTCCTGAAGGCAATTGAATGGGCTGATATTTGGATCGAGGCCGGTCGTCCCGGCGGTTATGAGAAACGCGGTCTGTCCGATGAAGTTTGCTGGGAGCACAACAAAAAGCTCTCCATCGTGCACGTTTCCGGTTATGGTCAGTTTGGTCCTTACAAAGACAAGGCTTCCTATGACGTATCTGGCCAGGCAATGGGCGGCTACATGTACATGAACGGCGTGAACCCCACTTCCGGTCCTTTGAAAGTCAACCCCTATCTGTCTGATTATGTGACTGCATACAACGTATGCATTGCTGCAATGGCAGGCCATATCCACGCACTGAAGTACGGCGAAGGCGACTCCTGCGACGTCGCTCAGTACGATAACATGTTCCGTCTGCTGGATAACTATCCCGCAGTGTGGTTCAACAAGGGCTATCCCAAAGCAGGCGAGCCCGTTCCCTTCCGCAGCGGCAACAAACACGACAGCTCTGCAGGTTTCTCCTTCTACAACACCAAAGACGGCGGCGCAATGTTCGTTGCTATCGTTGGTCAGGGTCCTGTGGAACGCGGATTCCCCATCATCGGCATGCCCGCACCCGGCAGCGGTGAAAAGGTTCCCGGTCTGGACATGGTCGTTGACGCACGCTGCACCGGCTACCCCATCTTCGATCCTCGCGGTCAGGTAGAAGAAAAGCTGATCGAGCAGTTCTGCGCAGAGCGCACCTGCGATGAGCTGGAGAAGATCTTCACTGAGGCCGGTATCCCCTGCCAGAGAGCTTACACACCCGCTGATATCGAGAAGGATCCTCAGTACGAGGCACGTGAGAACATCGTGGAATGGGACGACCAGGTATTCGGACCCATGAAGGGCATTGGTTTGACCAACATCTTCAAACGGAACCCCTCCGACATCGTTGCATCTGCACCTCTGTTCGGCGAGCACAACCGCGAGGTTCTGTCTGCTTGGGGCTTCTCCGATGCTGAAATCGACGATATGTACGCTAAGGGCGAGCTGGAAAGCTGGACCGCAGCCGATACCGCACGGAACAAGATGCTGAAAGAGTGGGGTTTCTTCTGGGATCCCGAGCGTCAGGCAAAGCGCATCGGTCTGGAGTAATTTCCCCTCCGCTGTATCAGACAGTCAACAATTGAATATCAAAATTCCCTGCAGTGCTGCTGCAGGGAATTTTTTGCGTTCGACAGTCATTTCTCTCTTTTATCGTTGCCGAATTTGTGATACAGTAGCATTATTCTCGAAAAATGGAGCTGTAAGCCGCATGGAACACGATTTGACCTCCGGAAAGGTATTTCCCACGCTGATTTCTTTCTCTATCCCCTATCTCATATCCTATTTTCTCCAAACCCTGTACGGCATGGCGGATTTGTTCATCATCGGACAATTCTGCGCCGTGGAGGCAACCACCGCTGTTTCCATCGGCAGTCAAGTGATGCACATGCTCACGGTCATGATTGTGGGTCTTGCCATGGGCACTACCGTAAAAATCGGTCATGCCATCGGCAGCGGCGACCGCAATGAAGTCAACCGCATCATCGGCAATACGGTTGTTCTTTTTGCCGGTATCGCCGTGGTTTCTCTGGTGTTGCTGTCGATGTGTGTGCAGCCCATCGTTTCTCTGATGTCCACCCCGGAAGAGGCTGCGGCGGGAACGGTAAATTACCTGCTGATTTGTTTCATCGGGATTCCCTTTGTGATGGCGTATAATATCATCAGCTCTATTTTCCGCGGGTTGGGCGATTCCAAAACGCCTATGTACTTCGTGACCATTGCCTGCGTGGTAAATATTCTGCTGGACTATTTGTTCATCGGCGGATGTGGTCTGGGTCCCGCCGGCGCCGCTTTGGGGACAACCCTTGCCCAAGGCGTGAGCGTCATTCTGGCTTTGATTTACATTCGGAAAATGAACAAAATCTCCGGGCTTTCCCGGGCGGATTTCCGCCCCCAAAAAGAAACGCTCCTGCCCATTTTGCAGGTCGGAATCCCCGTAGCCGCGCAAGACGGATTGATTCAGATTTCCTTTCTCCTCATCACCGTTTTTGCCAATCTCCGCGGACTGACCGATGCTGCCGCCGTGGGGATTGTGGAAAAGATTATCAGCTTTCTGTTTTTGATTCCCTCCTCCATGCTCTCCGCCGTATCGGCGCTGGCTGCCCAGAATATCGGTGCCGGAAAGCATGACCGAGTCCGCTTGACCCTGCGATATGCGCTGTGCATCGCCGTGGGCATGGGCTTTGTTTGGGTGATTCTGATGCAATTTGCCGCAGATTCCGCGGTTGCGCTGTTTACCAAAGACCCGGCAGCCATTGCCATGGGCGGCGAGTATATGCGGGGCTACGTTTGGGATTGCGTGTTCGCCGGGATTCATTTCTGCTTTAGCGGATATTTCTGCGCTTACGGAAAATCGTGGATTTCCTTTCTCCAGAACATTCTCTCCATTGTCCTTGCCCGGGTGCCGTTGGCATGGTACACCGCAAGATTTTGCTTGGACAGCCTTTTTCCCATGGGTTTGGCTGCTCCCGCCGGTTCCCTGCTGTCGGTGGTCGTTTGCCTGATTGCCTACAAGCTGCTACGGAAGAACTCCCCGGAATTGCAGGGAAAATAAAAGAAATTTCCAACACAAAAGCGCCCCGCTTTCTGATACGAAAGCGAGGCGCTTGTTCTATTCCGTTTATTTTTTCTTCGGCACCGCAACAGCCTGCAATTTCTGATTCACGGTTTCCAACTGTTCCGGGGAGAGATTCCATTGGGGGAACTGGCTCAAGGTCGCAAAAGACATCCCCAGCGTCATCTGGAAGGAAGGGGTCCGAAACAGCTTCGGCAGATACTCCTCCAATATGGCGCGGGTCTCCGCATTTTCATATAAATCCTTGACTCTGGAATGGACTGAAAAGTTCATAACAGCCTCCCGTTTTCCTTTTTTACCAGTTCTGAGAATACAAAGATTTTACCACTTTGTAACTATTATGTCAACGAATTTTTCCACATTTTTGTGGAAAAGCCGAACGAATTCGTCGCTTTTTCGGCTGTTTTCAGTCCTTATCCCCCACTTTTTCAACATTTTCGTGGAAAACCGTTACAAAGTTTTCAACTTTTATCAAATCAGCAAACCGTAACGATTCACCAACGGCAGCAGCTCCTCTTCCGACAAGCCGCCCTCATACAGCGCCCGACCCTGATACACCCGCAAAGCAGCCTCCAACAGATCTGCGCTGTCGCAAACCAGACACAATGGCTTGGAAAATAGATACTGCACATCCGCCAATGCGTCCACATCTTCCCAGCTGTCAACCGCCACAGCCACCATGGGGAATCCGTCCTCCATGGCGTCGGTCAAATCCTCTTCCAACGTGTCGCTGCACCGGAGCACCGGACCGTGATCTGCATCTACCGGAAGGCAGAACACCTGCTTTTCCGTAGCAGCGGTGAGCTCGTCCGTATGCATCGGTGCGGGGGGTACAAATTCCGCCCCCTCCAATGCCCGATTCAGTGCCGCAAGGTGGGTTGCGTCGGTGCCGCAGCAGCCGCCGAACAATCCCACACCGGCAGCCAACATCTCCGGCACATACGAGGCAAATTTCTCCGGCGGGAAGTTGTAAACCGCTTTGCCCTCCGACATATCCGGCAGACCGGCATTGGGTTTTGCCATCAGGGGCACCCGGGCAAATTCCCGCAGCCGCCGCAGCTGCACCACCATCGTTCCGATATCCGACAGGCAGTTCAAGCCGAAAGCGTCTACCCCCATGCCCTGGAGCACCGTCAGCGCTGCGGTCACGTCCGTACCGGACAGACTCCGCCCGTTTTCATCGCAGGTAAAAGATACCAAAATGGGTTTGTCAGACACGCTGCGCACCGCCAGCACCGCCGCCCGGGCATC
>CAJMMY010000018.1 GCA_905214605.1 uncultured bacterium
GTCCATTTTGGCCGCTGTTCTGGTGTACGGTGTTCTGATCATCAAGACCCGTTCCGTGACGGCAGAGGATATGAAGTTGATTCCCAAGGGAGAAAAAATCGCGAAATTGCTGAGAATGCAGTGATTCAAGCGGAAATTTTCCGGGATTTTATTGACTTTTCCGGGGAAAAATGTTATAAAAGTACCCGTCTTTTCTTACGGTTGAGGACTTTATGATGAAAGATTTTGTTTGCAAAGAACAATATGACCTCAGCGATTTTATTGCGCTGATTGCACGCCTGCGGTCGGAAAACGGTTGCCCTTGGGACCGGGTGCAGACCCATGAAAGCATTCGCCGGAATTTGATGGAGGAGTGCTATGAGCTGTGCGAAACACTGGATCTGAACGACACGGAACACATGAAGGAAGAATTGGGCGACGTGCTGATGCAGGTGCTGTTTCACACCAGTATCGAGCAGGATGCGGGACACTTCGACATTGACGATGTGGCCGACCGTGCCTGCAAAAAGCTGGTCAGCCGGCACCCCAATCTGTTCGGCGGCGAGACCGGAATGGACTGGGACCAGCTGAAACGCGCGGAGCGGGGCGAAGAGACGGTTTCCGATTCCATGCGCTCGGTTTCTGCGTATCTGCCGGCACTGTGGCGGGCGGAGAAAATCCAGAAGAAAATGGCGAAAACCGGATTCGACTGGCCGGACGTGGAGTCCGCCTTGCGGAAAGTGGAGGAAGAGACGCAGGAACTGCGGGAAGGCATTGCCAACAATGACCGGGAAAACATGATTGAGGAAGTGGGCGACCTGCTGCTGACGGTGGTGGACGTGGCTCGCATCTGCGGCGTCGACCCGGAAATGGCTCTGCACCGCACCTGCGAAAAGGGCATCCGGCGCTTTAGCTTTATGGAAGAGGCTGCGGCAAAACAGGGCAAGCAGTTAGAGGAACTTCCGCTGAGCGAGATGGAGGAGCTGCTGCAGCAAGCCCGGCAAACACTGGAGGGAAAGGAACCTGACCGAACCATGCAGGCGTACTTTCGTTCCTTGGAACAGCAATAAACCGACTTTGCGTGGTTTATGATAGAAAGATTTCGATTTAGGAGGATGTTTAGACAATGAATAAAACCGAACTCATTGCAACTGTTGCTGAGAAGGCTGAACTGTCTAAGAAAGACGCTGAGAAGGCAGTCAACGCTGTTTTCGAAGGCATTACCGAGAGCCTGAAGGCCGGCGATAAAGTCGCTCTGGTTGGTTTCGGTACTTTTGATGTGAAGGACCGCGCAGAGCGCATGGCCAAAAACCCCAGAACCGGCGATGTGGTTGTGGTTCCCGCAACTCGCGTGCCCGGTTTCAAGGCAGGCAAGGGTCTGAAGGACGCTGTGGCAGAGTAATTCTGTAACAACTGAATGTATTACAGCAGGGTTTGTCGGAACGGACAGACCCTGCTGTTCTTTTTCCAGAAAGTGCCAAGGCCCATGAGAAAGTCCTATAATCGGCCCGCGTCATCCGACGTTGTTTTTTGCCCGGCCTGCGTATACTTTAGGTTACCAAGTATGCGGAGGGGCAGGGAAATGGCAGATCAAACAAGGCGGCGGGGGTTTCGGAATTCCGCTGTTGTGTCCGGGGCGGTTCAGACACAGCAGAACCGGGAAAAATGGCTGGGGGCGGCGCTGTACTGCGTGTTGGGATTTACCACCGCGGCGGCGCGCATGACGGGGAATATGGCGCCCTTCGGCGCGGCAATGGTGGCGGCGGCCGGGCCGCATTTGGGCGGCGCGGCGGCCTTGATTGGGGCTTGCGTGGGGTATCTGGTGACCGGCGGACTCAATTGGGGGATTCGGTATGTGGCCAGCTGTGTGCTGATGTACACGGCCTCGTTTGTATTCCAGAATCTGAACATATACCGGCGGCAGAGCTTTATGCCCATTGTGGCGGCCTGCATTGCCACAGTGACCACGGCTCTGAGCACCATTGCGGTGACCCGGCAGGATGTTCCGGTGGCAGTTCGGCTGTTTCTGGAAGTCGTTCTCACCGGCTGCTGTGTGTATTTCTTCTCCGACGCCTTGTCCGGTCGCGAGGGAACCACGGAGCTGGAAGAGCTGCAGCGGAATATGTCGCTGACAGTTTTGGCGGCCTGCGTATTGATGTCCGGAGCCCGGGTGCAGATGTTCGGGTTTATTTCTCTGGGCCGGATTTGCTGCGTTCTTCTGACTATGGCGGTGGCATTCGGCGGGGGAATGTTCCCCGGCTGCGCGGTGGGAACTGTATTGGGTCTGGCGATGGATACGGCCATCAGCATGGCACCCTTTTTTACCATGGCCTATGCATTGAGCGGAATGATTTCCGGATTGTTCCGGCGCATGGGGCGGTTGGTGTTTCTGCTGTGCTTTGTCCTTGCAGACGGTTTGGCGGTGGTGTGTGCATGGAGCGCCGGCAGCCGCATCGAATCGCTGTATGAGGTGTTTATTGCCTCGGTGATTTTTCTGCTGATTCCCAAAGGCGCGCTGAACCGATTTCAGCTGCTGCTCCGACAGGCGTCTATGGGATACGGAGAAACGGGGCTGCGGCGGTATATGGCCGGTCGGGTCTACGGCATGAGCACCGCATTTTCCGCGCTGTGTGAAACTGTGCGGGACGTGACAGAGGACGAAAGCAATGACAACGATATTTCCAAGGTGTTTGACCGTGCGGCGAATACGGTTTGCACCCAATGCAAGCGGAAAAACGTGTGCTGGAATCAGAAGTATCAGGACACGCTGAATGTGTTGAATGACGCCACGGCGAAAATGCTGGCCCGGGGCAAAATGGAAAGCGAGGACCTGCCGGACTATTTTCGGGAATCCTGCAAGCGGAATGTGGCCTTTGTGGCGGCGGTAAACGATGAGCTGCGACGGAACGCGTATCGGAAAATGATGAAACTGAAGTTGGACGAGAACACGAAAGCGGCATTGGAGCAGTACGCGGATTTCTCCAACATTCTCTGCGAGGTTTCTCAGGAAATCGGGAGCGTTCACGGCTCTGACCCTTTAGCGGAGCGGCGGTTGATTCGCTACCTCCACAGCATTGACGTGGAGGCGGACACGGCGGTGTTTCGAGATGCCGGCGGTCGAATGCGCATCACCGTGGAAAGCGGACAGATGGAAAAACTGACGGCGGTTCCCAACTATCTGGATCGGTTGTCGGAGGTGTTGGGGGTGCGGCTGTGCCGGCCCCATACGGAGGAGGACCGACCGGGGCGGCTGATTCTGTTGGAGGCAGAGCCCCTGGCTGTGACGGTGGGAATTGCCTCCATGAAGAAAAAAGGGGAGCCGGTGAACGGAGACAAGGGTCGGTATTTCAAAACCGACGGCGGGCAGCTGTGCGTGATTTTATCCGATGGTCTGGGCACCGGTACCGATGCGGCGCGGGAAAGCACTGCTGTGGTGGAATTGTTGGAAAAATTCCTGCGGAGCGGGGTACCGCCCGCGGTTTCCATGAAGATTCTGAACTCCGTGATGCTGCTGAAAAATCGGGACCGTTGGGGATATGCCACCGTGGACCTGATGTGCGTGGATTTGTTTTCCGGGGAAAGCTGCTTTTACAAATACGGCGCGGCGCCGTCCTATGTGAAAACGGCAGGGGGAATCCGGAAAATTCAGGGAACGAGCCTATCCGCGGGCATGGGAACCGGGGAGCAGAATGTGCCGGATGCGGTGCAGATGGTGCTGCGGCCGGGAAATGTTGCAGTGATTGCCAGCGATGGGGTTGTGTCCGGAAAGACCGATGAGGAAATCCGGAGAATTCTCCGGGAATGTAAGGACGGCGATATGAAGTCGCTGGCGAAAGCGGTGCTGATGGCAGGCTGCGACGGGGAAGAGGCAAATGATGACCGAACCGTATTGACGGTGCGTTTGGAGCAGCGGACATGAGTCGGACGGTTTTTACGGAATCTTGGTATAAGCGTCTGGCGCAGCGGTTAAACTGGAATCAGTTCATCGCGGAAGAGGAGGCGGAGCACGTGGTGAAGGGACTTTCCAGAAAGGTGATTATTGTCAAATCACCGGACCCGAAAATCTTTGAGCAGGCGATTTTTATTGTACGAGACGATTATTTGTCCAATCAGGGCATCGGACAGAAGGAGCTGCTGCGGCAGGCCCGGGCGGCAGCCAACGGATATGTGGGTTCGGTCAGCGGTTGGCGGCACCGGCTGCGGCTGACGCCCTTGAAAATGGCACTGTTGGGTGCCGGCGGAGCCGGTGTGCTCTGGGGTGTGCTGCGGCTGTGCGGCGTATTTTGAATGAATGTGTGGAAATCCTCCGCGGAATGATTCTGCGGGGGATTTTCCTATTCGGGTTTGGAAGATTCTTGTTGTACCAACTGACGAAAGGTGGTACAATATGCACGTATGTGTTGTTTTTTCCCAATGGGGAGAAATAAGAGTGAGGCGGGGATTGCATGACGAATCAGAATTATGATTTTGATGCACTGTGCGAGCAGATGCATCAATGGCTGGTGGAACGGAATACACCGGAGGTGCGAAAGCAGCTTGCGGAAATGAACAGCTTTGATATTGCAACTTTCCTGACCGACTTGCGGGAAGAAAGCGAGGCACTGATGGTGCTGGCTTTCCTGATGCTGTCCAAAGAGCAGGGCGCGGAAGTGTTTGCGGAGCTGGAGACACCGGAGCAGGAGCTGATTATCAACTCCGTTTCCGATAAACAGCTGAGCAACATCATTGAAGAAATGTACGTGGATGACGCGGTGGACCTGATGGAGGAGCTGCCGGCGAACGTGGTCAAGCGCGTGATGCGTACGGCAACGCCGGAAACCAGAAAGCTGATTAACCAGTACTTGAAATACCCGGACAATTCCGCCGGCAGCATTATGACGGCAGAGTTTGTGGACTTGAAGAAATATATGAGCGTCCGGGAGTCCATTGCCCGTATTCGCCGCATCGGCGAGGACAAGGAAACCATCTATGTCTGCTATGTGACCAGCGCGGACCGAAAGCTGGAGGGCGTGGTCACAGTCAAGGACCTGCTGCTCCATGATGACGATGATGAAATTTCCGGCATCATGGACACCAATGTGATTTTCACCCATACCACCGATGACCAGGAAGACGTAGCCAGTCTGATTTCCGACTATGACTTGCTGGCTGTACCCGTGGTGGATAAGGAAGACCGTCTGGTAGGCATTATCACCGTTGACGATGTCATCGACGTTATTAACGAAGAAAATACGGAAGATATGGAACGAATGGCCGGTATTTTGCCCAGCGATACCCCTTACGCAAGAGCGCCGGTGCACAGTATCTGGAAGAACCGTATGCCGTGGCTGCTGTTTTTAATGCTGTCGGCCACGATGACCCAGATGGTAATGAGCCATTATGAGGCGGCGCTTGCGGTGCAGGCAGTGCTGACGGCGTATATTCCCATGCTGATGGGTACCGGCGGCAACTCGGGCAGTCAGGCGTCTACCGCTGTTATCCGCAGCTTGTCGCTGGGCGAAACAAAGCCGGGCGATGTGATGCGGGTTATCTGGAAAGAAGTCCGGGTGGCATTGCTGTGCGGCGTTACATTGGCGGTTGTCAATTTCGCAAAGCTTTTGGTGGTGGACCATCTGATGCTGCACAATGCGGCGGTGAGCATTCCGGTGGCATTGACGATTTGCTGTACGTTGGTGTTTGTGGTGCTGTTTGCAAAGGTTGTGGGTTGTACGCTGCCGTTGGCTGCTGAGAAAATCGGTCTGGACCCGGCGGTTATGGCGGCGCCGCTGATCAGTACACTGACGGATACGGTTTCGCTTTTGATTTATTTCCAATTTGCCAGAGCGATTCTGCAGCTTTGAACCGGCTGTTCGGGAAAGCAGCGGGGAACAAGCGGGAATCCTTTGAAAACAAAAGAAAATAGGAATAAGGGGAATTTTCAATATGGATATGATGCAAGTCATTGCAACCATGGTTATGCTTGTGGCGGTGATGTTTGTGGGCTATTTCTGCGCCAAGCTGAACATCACCGGTCCGGTATTCAACAAGCAGGTCAGCCCGGTTATGATGAACATTTTTCTGTCGGCAACGGTTCTGCACTCCGTCATCAATGTGGTGCCCAGTTTGTCCGGCCGGGAAATTTGTCAGTTTATTGCCCTGTTCTTTCTGATGATGGTGGTTTCCGGCTTGCTGGGCTACATAGCGACTAAAATCATTCGCGTACCGAAGGCAGAGGAAGGCATTGCCATTTGTCTGATTACATATATGAACACCGCTTTTGTGGGATATCCTATTGTGGAGGCACTGTACGGCACGGAGGCGATTTTCTATGCGTCCTTGTCCGGAATTCCCTTTAACCTGATGATTTATTCCGTGGGCACGATGACCTTGTGCGGCAGCACAACGGGTCAGAAAATTTCTCTGAAGAAGATGCTCACGGTTCCCTTGATTGTCACCATGGTGGCAACGGCGATTTTTGCGTTCCGGATTCCGTTCCCCGCCATTGTGGAGGATACGATTACCACGCTCTCCGGCGCAACAACCCCCATGTCTATGATTATTATCGGCACATCTTTGGGCGCAATTCCCTTGAAAAAAGCCCTGACCAATTGGCGGGTGTATGTGCTGAGCCTGGTGCGTCTGGTACTCTGCCCGGTGGCGGTGTATTTTCTGATGGCGCCCTTTGTGACGAATGAAATGATTCTGGGCATTGTAACCGTGCTGACCGCAACGCCGACGGCGATGGTTCTGACGATTCTTTGCATTCAGTATGACCGGGACGACAGCTTTGCGTCCAGCGGTATTTTTGTCAGCACGATTCTTTCCGCGCTGACCATTCCCTTTATAATTTGGTTATTGCTGTTGTGATTGCAGCAGGAGGAAGTTAAACGATGAATATTGTAATTGCAGGTGCCGGTAAGGTCGGATATTCTCTGGCCAAGCAGCTTTCCATGAAAAAGCATAACGTGACGATTATTGATTCCAGCGAGGAGCGGATTGACTATGTGACCTCTAATCTGGACGTAATGGCCATTGTGGGCAACGGCGCCAGTTATGAGATTCAGCGGTCTGCAGGGGTGGAGCATGCCAATCTGCTGATTGCGGCCACCAGCTTGGACGAAGTGAACATTCTGTGCTGCATTGTGGCAAAAAAGCTGGGTGTGCCTCACACCATTGCCCGTGTGCGGAATCCGGAGTATGCCAAGCAGGTGGTGTTCCTGCGGGACGAGCTGGGTTTGTCCATGTCGGTCAACCCGGAGCAGGCTACGGCGGAAGAAATTTCCCGGGTCATTCGATTCCCCTCGGCCAGTAAGGTTGAGCCCTTTGCCAAGGGGAAGGCGGAAATGGTGGAGCTGCGTTTGCAGCCCAATAATCCCTTGTGTGGGATGTCCGTCAGCGAGATTCACCCGAAATTTAAGGTGAAGGTGCTGCTGTCCGTGGTGGAGCGGGGTGGCCGGGCGATGATTCCCAGCGGCGATTTTGTGCTGCAGGCCAATGACCGGATTTCCATTGTGGGCAGCCCCGTGGAGCAGGAACGGTTTTCCTGCATGATTGGTCTGAAAAAGAACCGTGTGCGGAATGTGATTATTGTGGGCGCCGGTAAAATTACGGTATATCTGGCAGAGCAGCTGCTGTCCATGGGCGTACATGTGAAAATCATCGAGCAGAAACGGGAAAAATGTCTGGACATCAAAAATAAGCTGTACAAAGCGACGGTCATTTGCGGCGACGGCACCAAACCGGACGTGCTGATGGAAGAGGGATTGGCTGAGGCAGACGCGGTGGTCGCTCTGACCGGCATGGACGAGAGCAACATTATTATTTCCATTTATGCCAAAACCGCCAGCGACGCACTGGTCATTGCCAAGGTTAATGAAATGCATTTTGATGCGGTTTTGGAGCAGAGCGGCATTGATACCACTGTGCAGCCCTCCGGTATTACCGCGCAGCGGATTGTTCACTATGTCCGAGCCATGGCAAACAGCAAGAGCAGCACCATGGAAACCTTGTATTTGCTCAATGACGGAAGTGTGGAGGCCATTCAGTTTAAGGTGAAAGGCGACGGAGAATTAGCCGGTCGGAGCATCAAAGACCTGCCCATTCGGTCCGGTGTTCAGATTTCTGCCATTCTCCGGGGCGGCAAGTGTCTGATTCCCGGTGGTCATGACGTGATTCAGCGGGAAGACGATGTGATTATTGTCACCACCCGGCACGATATTGTGACATTGAGCGATATTTTGGAAAGGTAACGGATTGGATTAAATGAACTTTCGCATGATTTCTCAAGTGTTGGGCCGTGTGGTCGCGCTTGAGGCTATGTTGCTGTTGATTCCCATGGTGGTTTCCGTGGGATACGGAGAGCATTTTGCTCATTTTGCCATTACCAGCTTGATTGCATTGGCTCTGGCAGGTTTTCTGATGCGTTGGCGGCCGACCACCAGAGATTTCTATGCCCGGGACGGTTTTGTGACCGTGGCAGCCTCGTGGGTGACGCTGTCTCTGATTGGTGCGCTGCCCTTTGTGCTCAGCGGTGAGATTCCCAACTACATTGACGCTGTGTTTGAAACGATTTCCGGCTTTACCACCACCGGCGCAAGCATTGTGCCGGACGTTGAGGCACTGAGCCACGGCATCCATCTGTGGCGCGTGCTGACCATCTGGGTCGGCGGTATGGGCGTTCTGGTGTTCGTGATGTTCGTTGTGCCACTGTCGGAAGAACATTCCATGCACATCATGCGGGCGGAAATGCCCGGACCTACCATCGGCAAGCTGGTGCCCCGAATCCGCAATACCGCAATGCTGCTGTATGTGATTTACGCAGCGATGACCGTGTTGATGGTGCTGCTGCTGCGTGTGGGCGGCTTGAATTGGTTTGATTCCTTTATTCACGCATTGAGTACCGCAGGTACCGGCGGATTTTCCAACGAGGCCAGCAGCGTGGCTGGGTTCAACAGCCCCTATCTGGAGGCTGTGGTTGGTGTGTTTGCCCTGCTGTTCGGCGTGAACTTCAATATGTATTATTTCATTTTGATTCGCCGCTTCCGGGACATTCTTCACAACGGGGAACTTTGGGCTTACATCGCCATTGTGGCAGCGGCAATTCTCACGATGACCGTCAGTCTGACCCATTTCTACGGTAGCGCTCTGACGGCGTTCCGGTATGCAGGATTTCAGGTGGCGTCGATTATCACCACCACCGGTCATGTCACGGCAAACTACGACCTTTGGCCTATGTATCCCAAGTTTGTGCTGTTTCTGCTGATGATTATCGGCGGCTGCGCCGGCAGTACCAGCGGCGGTATTAAAATTTCCCGTGTGCTGATTTTGATGAAAACCGTGCGGAACGAGATTCATCACCAGAACAACCCCCGCGCCATTCATGTGGTGCGGCTGAATGACGCACCCATTTCCCGGGATGTGCAGCACAGCACCTTGATTTTCCTGGCGCTGTATCTGCTGCTGATTCTGGGTGGGACGCTGCTGCTGACGCTGAACGATATGGATTTTACATCGACCCTTACGGCGGTGGTTTCCTGCACCGGCAACGTGGGTCCGGCATTCGGCATTGCAGGTCCCGTGGGCAGTTATTCCGGATTTTCTTATTTTTCCAAGCTGGTGCTGTCTGTATGCATGCTGATGGGCCGTTTGGAGATTCTTCCCATTGTTATGTTAATCAGCCCGTCTACGTGGAGACGGAGCGCCTGATAGGCAGTCCAGTAAATATGAAACGGCACCGCAATCAAAACGCGGTGCCGTTTGCTATATGAAAATATCATTTCCGGAGTTGAGAAAATCGGATCAAAAAACAGCCTGTACCAAAACGGTACAGGCTGTTTGAAATTCAGGGGAGAGGGGAGATTACTTGCCGTTAACCAGCTTTTCAACCTCAGCTGCCAGATCGTCCTGACGCTTTTCGATGCCCTCGCCGGTAGCGAAACGCACAAAGCCGGTCACTCTGATCTCGCCGCCGCACTGCTTAGCAACCTCAGCAACGTGCTTCTCCACGGAGATCTTGTTCTCCTTCACGAAAGCCTGCTGCAGGAGGCAGTTCTCTTCGTAGTACTTGCCAACGCGGCCCATGACCATCTTCTCGATGATTGCTTCGGGCTTGGGTTTCGCAGCGGTCTTGTTCTCTTCGATTGCCTGAATCATCAGGATTTCTTTTTCCTTATCCAGCACTTCGGGAGCAACATCGCTCTTGTCCAGATAAGTGGGGTTCATTGCAGCGATCTGCATAGCAATGTCCTTGCCCAGCTCGATGACTTCTGCCTTCTCAGCCAGACCTTCACCAACAGCCATGTTCACCAGAACGCCGATTTTGCCGCCTGCGTGGATGTAGGGAACGGTCAGACCGTCAGCGTAACGTGCAAAGCGACGAACGTGAATGTTCTCACCGATGACCAGAACCTTATCGTTCTGCTCGTCCTGTACACTGTGGCCTGCGCCGGGGAACTGGCAAGCCAGCAGAGCTTCCAGATCAGCGGGGTTCTCTTTTGCAACCACAGTTGCAACACCCTTAACGTATTCCACAAACAGCTCGTTTCTGGCCACGAAGTCAGACTCTGCATTGACTTCCACGACTACGCCGATGCCGTCAATCACAGCAGCGTAGCTCATGCCTTCAGCAGCAATGCGGCCGGCCTTCTTCTGAGCAGCAGCCAGACCCTTCTCGCGCAGCCATTCTACAGCCTTGTCCATATCGCCGTCAGCCTCGACCAGAGCCTTTTTGCAGTCCATCATGCCGACGCCGGTCATCTCACGCAGATTCTTAATATCTGCAGCGGTAAAAGATGCCATTTTCGCTTCCTCCTATTCGATTTCTGAGTTTGAATTATTCAGCTGCGGAAACTTCCTCAGCTGCAGCAGTCTCTTCTGCCTCTGCATCCTGGCCCTGACGGCCTTCGATCACAGCGTTTGCCATGGTGGATGCAATCAGACGGATGGCGCGGATAGCGTCATCGTTTGCGGGGATCACGTAGTCAACTTCGTCGGGGTCGCAGTTGGTGTCCACGATAGCAACAACGGGGATACCCAGTTTACGAGCCTCGGAAATTGCGTTGTGCTCCTTGCGGGGGTCAACAACGAACATAGCGCCGGGGAGCTTGTTCATCTTCTTCACGCCGCCCAGGTACTTCTCCAGCTTCTCCATCTCGGTCAGCAGCTTCATGACTTCCTTTTTGGGGAGCATGTCGAAGGTGCCGTCTTCCTGCATCTTCTTCAGCT